>JBLNDU010000214.1:0-6494 GCA_050261935.1 Nocardioidaceae bacterium
GCCCCGCGGCGGTGAGCGTGGACGACATCTCGGTCGTCATGCCGCCCGAGCGCGAGATCACGCCCACGGGGCCTGGCGTGTAGGCCTTGGCGGCGTCCACGGCCGGGCCGCCGATCCCGCCCATCTTGATGAGGTCGGGCACGATGATCCCGAGGCAGTTCGGCCCGATGATGCGGGCGCCGCGCGAGGTGGCCAGCTCCACCATCTGGGCCACGTCGCGGCGCGGGATCCGCTCCGTGACGATCACGATCAGGCGGATCCCGTTCTCGATCGCCTCGAACACGGCGTCCTTCGTGAAGGCGGGCGGCACGGTGACCACCGAGCCGTCGATCGGCCCGCCGTGGTGCTCGACGCACTGGCCGACCGTGTCGAAGACCGGCACGCCGTGCACGTCGCGGCCCCTGCGGCCCGGGGTGACGCCGCCGACGACGCGCGCGCCCTTGCCGTAGTCGAGGCACTCGCGGGTGAGGTTCACGGCCTCGCGGCCGGTGATGCCCTGGACGATGAAGGTGGTGTCCTCGGAGAGCAGGATCGCCATCTACTCGTGCCTCGCTCCCATCTCTTCCTTCGTCGTGCGCAGCGTGCCGCGCGCAGGCTCCGCGCCGTCGCCCGCCCGCTCGCCCTGGATCTTCTCCACGGCGCGCCGGGCCGCCTCGTGCATCGACACTGAGCGGTCGCAGTACTCGACGCCGTAGCGCGTCAGGATCTTGAAGCCCTCGTCCTCCCAGGCGCCGGGGATGCGGAAGATGGCGATCTTCTCGGCGGGGTCGTAGCCGAGCTCGAGGCAGGCCTTGATCACGCCCCGCGCCACGATGTCGACGCGCGTGTTCGACACGATCGACATCATCACGGCGATCTTGTCGACCCCGGGCTTCTGCAGCACAAGCTTGGCCAGCCCGGCCGCCTTCTGCACCGACGGGTTGCCGCCGATCTCGCAGTAGTTCGCCGGCCTGCCGCCGTACTTGCGCACCGCGTCGAACAGCGTGAGCGAGCCGCCGCCGGCGCCGATCACGAGGCCCAGGTTGCCGTCGAACTCCGTGACGTTGACGGCCACGCCGCGGTGGTCCATCGCGTCGACCTCCTCGCCCTGGAGCTCGAACTCGGTGGGCTCGCGCGCCTGGCGCGTCTCCTCCTCGCGCACGCCGAGCTCGTCGAGCAGCTCGCGCTGGCGCCCACGGGCCTCGGCCTCCATGTCCATGTGCGCGTCGAGCGCCACGAACGAGCCGTCCTCGAGCTCGCCGAGCGGGTTGATCTCGGCCAGCGTCATGTCGTAGTCCACGAACAGGCGCGCCAGCCGCGTGAGGATCGGCGTGATCCGGGTGAGGGCGCGGCCGCTGACGCCGGTCTGCGCGATCACCTGCTTGGCCTGGAAGTCGGACACCTCGAGCAGGTTCGAGAAGTGGCCGCGGCCGACGTGCTCCGGGTGCTTCTCGGCCACCTCCTCGATGTCGATCCCGCCCATGTCGGAGAAGATCATCACCGGCTTCTTGCGCAGCCCGTCCCAGACGACGCCGGCGTAGTACTCCTGCTTCAGCTGCGCCCTCGGGTCGACGAGCACGCCGCGCGGCATGTGGCCGTTGATCTCGAGCTCGAGGATCGTCTGCGCGTGCGCGGCCGCGTCGTCCGGGGTGTCGGCGAACTGCACGCCGCCGGCCTTCATGCGGCCGCCCGTCAGCACCTGCGACTTGATCACCACGGGCCCGCGGATGCGGTGGGCGATCTCGCGCGCCTCGTCGGCCGTGCGCGCGAAGCCGTAGTCGGTGACCGGGATGCCGGCCCGTTTGACGATCGCGCGTGACTCGTACTCGTAGAACCTCATCCGATCAGCGCTCCCGCGGGGAGGCCCCGGCGCTGCGCGCGGATGGGATCGGCGGCCACCGTCACGCGCGCTTCGGGAGGCTCGTGGGGGGCGTGGGTGAGGATGTGGGCAGCGTGCCAGGGTCGCCGTCGTGCGGCAGCCCGTAGGCCTCGGCCAGCTCCGGGTCCTTCCGCGCCAGGAGCTCGGCGAGCGTGACCATCACCTTGCACTGCTTCCAGGTGGCGTCGTCCTGCATCTTGCCGTCGATCATGTGTACGCCGCGCCCGTCCGGGATCGCCGCGATCACCTTCATCGCGAAGCGGACCTCGTCGGGGTCGGGCGAGAAGACCTTCTTCGCGATGTCGATCTGCACCGGGTGCAGCGACCAGGCGCCGACACAGCCGAGCAGGAAGGCGCCGCGGAACTGGGCCTCGCAGCCCTCGACGTCCTTGATGTCGCCGAACGGGCCGTAGAAGGGGAGGATGCCGGCGCTCGTGCAGGCATCCACCATGCGCGCGATCGAGTAGTGCCAGGGATCCTGCTGCGCCGTGACGCGCGGCGCGTCGGGATCGTCGGGGTCGGGGTCCTCCACGACCCGGTAGCCCGGGTGCCCGCCGCCGACGCGCGTCGTCTTCATGCGCCGCGAGGCGGCCAGGTCGGCGGGCCCGATGCTCATGCCCTGCATGCGCGGCGACGCGGTGGCGATCTCCTCGAGGTTCACGACGCCCTGGCCGGTCTCGAGGATCGCGTGGACGAGCAGCGGACGCTCGAGCCTGGCCTTCGCCTCGAGCTGGGCGAGCAGGCGGTCGACGTAGTGGATGTCCCACGGCCCCTCGACCTTCGGGATCATCACCACCTCGAGCTTGTCGCCGATCTCGGTCACGAGCGTGACCAGGTCGTCGAGCACCCAGGGGCTGTCGAGCGCGTTGACGCGCGTCCAGAGCGGCGTGCCGCGGAAGTCGACCTCCTTGCCGACCTTGACGAGCCCCGCGCGCGCCGCCTCCTTGTTCTCGACCGGCACGGCGTCCTCGAGGTTGCCGAGCAGGATGTCCGTCTTGGCGGCGATGTCGGGGAGCTTCGCGGCCATCTTCTCGTTCGCCGGATCGAAGAAGTGGATCATCCGAGAAGGCTTGAAGGGGATCTCGCGGACGGGCTCGGGAGCGTCGACGGCGAGTGGCTTGAAGAAGTCGCGGGGGTTGCGCATCGGGCCGGGAATCTACCGGGAGCTAGGATTTCGCGCCCATGAGCGATACGACGACGCAGCCACGGGAAACGGATCAGGCGGTACGGGAGGCGTCCGGCGCCAGGCCGTACGGGCGCTACCTGGAGGACTTCGAGGAGGGCGCGGTCTACAAGCACTGGCCGGCCAAGACCGTCACGGAGGCGGACGACCACATCTTCTGCCTCCTGACGATGAACCACCACCCGCTGCACCTCAACGACGTCTACGCCGCGGAGTCGCAGCAGGGCAGGAACGTGGTGGTCGGGCCGTACGTGTACTCGCTCGCGCTCGGGATGTCGGTCGCCGACGTGTCGGGCAAGGCGATCGCCAACCTCGCCACGGAGGAGCTCTCGCACCCGGCGCCCGTGTTCCACGGCGACACGCTGTACGCCGAGTCCGAGGTGCTCGACGTCAAGCCCTCCGGGTCGAAGCCCGACCGCGGCGTCGTGAAGGTCCACACCCGGGTGCGCAACCAGGACGGCACGCTCGTGGCGGAGTTCAAGCGGGCCGTGCTCGTGCCGCGGCGCGCGGCGTAGCCGCGCCGCCCGGCGCTGCGGGCGGGCGCTAGGGGCGCGACCTCATCCGACTGCCGTTGCCGGCGCCGTTGCCATCGCCGAGGCGGAGCTTGACGGCCGTGACCTTGTACTCGGGGCAGGACGTGACCGAGTCGGCGGCCTCGGAGGTGAGGACGTTGGCCAGCGCCTCGGGGAAGTGGAACGCCATGAACACCTGCCCCGGCGCAACTCGCTCGGTGACCTCGGCGGCGACGCTGATCGACCCGCGCCGGCTCGTGATCTCGACGCTGGCTCCGTCCGTCACGCCGAGCCGGTCGGCGTCGTCCGGGTTCACCTCGAGCCGCTCCTCCGACACCAGCAGCGCGTTCGGCGAGCGGCGCGTCATCGTGCCGGCGTTGTAGTGCTCGAGCCGGCGCCCCGTGATCAGCGTGTAGGGGAAGGCCGTGTCGGGCTCCTCGCCGGGCGGCAGGTAGGGCCGGGTGGCGAGCTGGGCGCGCCCGTTGGGCGTGCCGAAGCCGCCCAGGTAGAGCGTCGGCTCGCCCGGGTCCGACTCGGAGCGGCAGGGCCAGTGCAGCGCGCCCTCGCAGTCGAGCCGCGCGTGGCTGATCCCGCCGTACAGCGGCGCCAGCCGCGCGCACTCGTCCATCGCGTCGGCGGGCGTCGGGCAGCCGAGGTCGGCGCCGAGCACGTGCGCCACGAGGTGGATGATCTCGAAGTCCGTCCTGGCCTCGCCGGGCGGGTCGAGCGCCGGGCGCACGCGCTGGAAGCGGCGGTCGAAGTTGACGAACGTGCCGTCCTTCTCGAGGAAGGACGCCGCCGGCAGCACCACGTGGGCGCTCTCGGCGGTCCTCGACATGAAGATCTCCTGGCTTATGACGAGCTCGCAGGCGTTGAGCGCGGCCTCGACGTGCCCCGTGTTCGGGTCGGTCTGCATGATGTCCTCGCCGAAGACGTAGAGCGCCTTTAGCCTGCCGTCGATGGCGGCGTCGAACATGTCGGGGATGCGCAGGCCGGGCTCGGCGGCGAGCGACACGCCCCAGGCGCGCTCGAAGCGCTCGCGCGCGGCGGCGTCGACCACCTTCTGGTAGCCGGGCAGAAGGTCGGGCAGCGAGCCGATGTCCGAGGCGCCCTGCACGTTGTTCTGCCCGCGCAGCGGGTTGACGCCGGAGCCGCCCTCCGTTCCGACCTTGCCGGTGAGGATCGCGAGGTTGGACAGCGTGCGGACGCCGTCGGTGCCGTGCGAGTGCTCCGTGATGCCCAGCCCGTAGACGATCCCCGGCCGAGCGGCCTGGCCGTACAGCCGCGCTGCCCGGACGAGGTCGGCGGCCGGCACGCCCGAAATCTCCTCGACGCGGTCGGGCGTGTAGTCGGCGAGCAGCTCCTGCAGCTCGTCGAAGCCGTCGGCGCGCTCCGCTATGAAGCGCTCGTCGATCGTGCCGTCCTCGATGAGGACGTGCGCGAGGCCGTTGAAGACCGCCACGTTCGAGCCGGGCCGGCCGGCGAGATGGATGTCGGCGTAGCGGGCGAGCTCGATCCGGCGCGGGTCGACCACGATCAGGCCGGAGCCGCGCACCACCGCCTGCTTGATCCGCGCGCCGACCACCGGATGGGCCTCCGTGGCGTTTGAGCCGGCGACCAGGAAGAGGTCGGCTCGGTCGAGGTCATCGGCGCTGTTCGTGCCGCCGGAGAGGCCGAACGCCTGTATGAGGCCGGTGCCGGAGGGGGAGTGGCACAGCCGCGAGCAGTTGTCGACGTTGTGGGTGCCGATCGCGACTCGCAGCAGCTTCTGGAACAGGTAGTTCTCCTCGTTCGTCGCCCGCGAGGAGGAGATCGCGGCGATCGCGTCCGGGCCGTGCTCGTCGCGGATGCGGGTCAGCCGGTCGCGGATCACGCCGAGCGCCTCGCTCCAGGTCGTGGGCTCGAGGACGCCGTCGCGGCGCACGAGCGGCGTCGTGAGCCGGTCGCCCGAGCGGACGAAGGCGTGCGAGAAGCGGCCCTTGACGCAGGCGTGGCCGCGGTTGACCGGCCCCGGCGCGGGGCTGATCGAGACCACGTCGTCGTCGCGCGTGTGCACGTCGAGCGTGCAGCCCACGCCGCAGTAGCCGCAGGTGGTGGTCGTCGTCCGCTCGCTCGGGCGCAGGTCGAGCAGCCCGGGCTCCGACAGCGCGCCGGTCGGGCACGAGGAGACGCAGCCGCCGCAGGACACGCAGTCCGACTCGGCCCAGGAGCGGCCGCTGCCCGGCGCCACCACGGTCGCGTATCCGCGCGACGCCATCGTGAGCGCGAAGGTGCCCTGCACCTCGTCGCACATCCGGACGCAGCGCGCGCAGGCGATGCAGAGGTCGCGGTCGAGCTTGACGTACGGGTGGCTGAAGTCGAAGCCGCGCGTCTCGTAGCCGGTGCCGAACGCCGACGGGTCGACGCCGAGCCGCTCGCAGACGCGCACGAGCTCGCTGCGCTGCGCGGGCAGGTCGAGCGCGCGTTCGGGCAGCTGCGACACGATCAGCTCGAGCACGCGGCGCGCGTCGGCCGTGGCGCGCCGGTCGCTCGTGTCGACCCGCATGCCGTGCGCGGCCGGCGACACGCACGCCGCGAGCGGTCCGCTGGCACCGTCCACCCCGACGAGGCAGACGCGGCAGGACCCGTAGGGCGCGAGGCGGCTGTCCCAGCACAGCGTCGGGACGTCGACGCCCACCGCCTGGCACGCCTCGAGGATGGTGGAGCCGGGGGCCAGCTCCACCGGGCGCCCGTCGACCTCGAGCGAGATCAACCCGCCGCCGTTCACCGAGCTGGCCGTCATCGGCTCCCCTCTCGCTCGAACTCGTCGGAGTAGACGCGCATGATGCTGCGCGCCGCCTGCGCCACGCCGGGGCCGAACGCGCACAGGCTCGTGGTCGTGAGCGTGTCGCACAGCTCGCTCACGCCCTGCAGGTCGCCGCGCCGCGACAGCTCGAGCCCG
>JBLNDU010000215.1:0-3756 GCA_050261935.1 Nocardioidaceae bacterium
CTACAGGCCGATCAGGACGAAACCGCGGGGAGATCCGATGGCCACCCATGGGGAGATCCGGTGGCCGCCAGCGGGGAGATTCGATGGCCGCCTACGGGGAGATTCCCATGGCCGCCGTCACTTCATAGAGACGATCGAGAAGTAGAGCTCGATCTGATTCAGCCACGAGGCGTGGATCGGCAGGTGGATCAGGCGCAGGTTCCTCCACTCGCCCTCGAGCCGCTCGATCGACGCTTTGCCCGCGTGCGAGGAGTCGTTGTCGACGATCCAGAAGACGCGCCGCGCGGAGGCGTAGGGCTCCGACGTCATCACCTGCTCGACCAGGCGCCCGAAGGGCTCGATCCCGGTCCGCTCCTCGACGCGGCCGAACAGGTTGGCGTGGTGGACGTCCCAGGCGGCCAGCTAGGCGAGCGTGCCGCCACGGCTGGTACTCGAACTCGCACAGCGAAGGACGACCCGGTGCCGGCGGGAGGGTCCGGTGGCGGCGCCCGAGCGCCTGCAGCTGCGACTTCTCGTCGGCCGAGATCACCAGCTCGTCGGGCCGCAGCCGCCGGCCCTCGAAGCGCCGCGCGTAGAGATCGAGCACCCGGCCGGCCTTCGCGGCGAAGTCGGGGTCGCGCGCAAACAGCCACGAGCGCACCTGCCAGATCGCGTCCTCGTGAAGCCAACGCCAGATCGTCGTCGCCGAAGCGTCGGTGACGCCGCGCTCGATCACAAGCCGATGCAGCTCAGTGCGCGTGAAGCGCGACAGCGGCAGGCCGTTGGTGGCCGGCAGCTCGCAGGCGAGCGCCTTGACCTCGGCGACCTGCTGCGGGGGGAAAACGGCGCGGGCGTCCCGCGCGCTGCCTGTCGGCGAGTCCCGCCAGCCGGTGCTCACCGAACCTCCGCCGCCACTTGCCGACGCACTCGGGCGTGCAGTCGAGCCGCTCGGCGATCTCAGCGTCGGTGTCGCCGCGCGCCGAGTAGAGGATCATCCGCGCCCGCTGAACCTCGCGGAAAGGCTTCGTCTCCGAGCGGGCGAGGCGCTCGAGCTCCGTCCGCTCCGCGCTGCTCAGCTCGATCTCGACCTTCTGCGCCACCACCCCCGAGATTCCGCGCCTGGGCGCGGATTCCTCCCGGATCTGCCTGAGCGTACTTCCGGACAGGTCTACTAGCGCGCCGCCTGCTGCGCCCGCCAGCCATCCAGCACTCGCCTCGAACAGCGCCTCCTCGAAGCGCAGCGGCCGCACCCCCGATCCGAACACGCGCGCCAACTACGGCGTCGACGTCGTCGACGCCGTAGACCCCATCCGGGCTCCGCAGCCGACCGTCATGGCTCTCGCATGCGATGACGGAATCTCGCAACATCGCGTCGCCGTTGACGGGTGGCCGACGAACACGCCGCGACCTTGGCGCTTCTTCCGTCACCCGACTCGCCACCTGCGTCGGGCAACCCGCCGCGCCCTCGCTCGCAGCGGACTGCACGTCTCGCATCGAATGCGACCACCGGCACTCCTACCCGTAGGGGTCACGTCGGACGGCCCGTAGCGGGCGGCGTCACCGGACGGGTCATGGCGGCCTCCACCTGCGGCGCTCCGCTCGTGCGTCGCTTCGGCTGCTGCGCTCAGCGCTTCATCTGCTCGATTGCCGCGAGGCGTCAACGGAGCTCCCCGGCGGCGTGAACGTCATCCTGTGCGGCCCGGGCGCGTTCGCTGCGGCGCGGCCGCCAGGCGCGCGGACGCGGCCCTCAGGCGGCGGCCGGCACTCCCGCCGCGGTGCGCGCGAGCCGGCGGCGCAGCGACTCCGCGCGCTGCCGGAAGAGGGCGACGTTGCGGAGCTTGAGCTCCTCGTAGCCGCGCACAACGTCGGGCAGCTCCGCCAGCTCGACCGCCACCGCGTGCGTCTCCGGCGCGAGCGCGCCCAGAGCCTCGTCGACGAGCGCCTCGTACTCCGACACGAGCGCCCGCTCCGTGCGCCGCACCTCCGTGTGGCCGAACGGGTCGAGCGGCGTGCCGCGCAGCCGCCGCATCCGGTGGAGCGCGCCGAACGCCGGCGTGAACCAGGCGCCGAGGGCCAGCTTGCGGCGCAGCCCGAGCTCGCGCAGCAGCGGCGGGTGGAGGTGGAAGCGCACGCGCGCGTCGGCGCCGAACTCGCCCTCGCGCCTGGCCCGCTCGACCGCGTCGAGATGCAGGCGGGCGACCTCGTACTCGTCCTTGTAGGCCATGAGCTTGAAGAGCTGCCGCGCCACCGCCTCCGCGAGCGCGGTGCGCCCGGGCGCCCGCTCCTCCTCGGCGACCCGCGCCCGCTCCACCGCGTCGGAGTAGCGGCGCGCGTAGCGGTGGCCGCCGTAGGCCACCAGCTCGGGCACGCGGAGCTCCACGATTCGCCGCAGCTCGCCCGCCGTGGGGGCGGCGCGGTCGATCAGCGCGCGCTCGCGCGAGGACGGATCGGGGCGCCTCTCCCCCACGCCGGAGGGCCGCATCGCGGCCTCCACGGCCGCGGGGGCCGCGACGACCGCGCGGCCCCAGGCGAAGGCCCGCAGGTTCGTCTCGACGGCCGCGCCGTTCAGCCGGATCGCCTCCTCGAGCGCCTCGGCGGAGACCGGCAACGCGCCGCGCTGGAACGCGGCGCCGAGCAGGATCGTGTTGGCGGGCATGTGGTCGCCGAAGAGGCGCTCCGAGAGCGCCTCGGCGTCGACGCGCACGCCGAGCTCGCGGCGCGTGACGCGGTCGATCGCCTCGAGCGGGCCGTCGAGCTCGGGGAAGCGCTCGTCCACGTCGAGCACCATGCGGCCCGTGGGCACGGCGCTCGTCGAAACGACCGCCACCGTGCGCCCCGGCTCGACCGTCGCGAGGTTGGCGGTCGAGGCGGCGCCCAGCACGTCGAAGCCGAGGAGGAGGTCGACCCCGGCCGCCGTGGCCTTGCCGCTCAGCTCGAGCGGAGTCGGCGAGACGTGCAGGTCGGAGACCACCGGCCCCGCCTTCTGGCTGAGGCCCGTCTGATCCAGGCCGACGACGTGCATCCCGTCGATCAGCGCGGCGGTGCCGAGCACCTGGTTCATCGTCACGACGCCCGTGCCGCCGATGCCCGTCATCCGCACGCTGGCGGCGGCCGGGACGACCCGACGCGGCTCGGGCAGCCCGCCCGGCGGGTCGGGCGCGACGCGCCGCGGCCGGCTGCGCGGCGTGACGGTGACGAACGAGGGGCAGTCGCCCTCGAGGCACGAGAAGTCGAGGTTGCACGAGGCCTGGTGAATCTGCGTCTTGCGGCCGAGCTCGGTCTCGACGGGCACGACGGACAGGCAGCCCGACTTACGGCCGCAGTCGCCGCAGCCCTCGCACACGCGCTCGTTGATCCAGACCCGCTCGGCGGGCTCGGGGAGCTTGCCGCGCTTGCGGAGGCGGCGCTTCTCGGCGGCGCAGGCCTGGTCGTGGATCAGCGCCGTCACGCCGGCCACCTGCGCCAGCTCCTCCTGCGCGGCGAGCAGGTCGCGGCGGTGGCGCACCTCCGCTATCCCGGACAGCTCGGCGCCGCGGTAGCGCTTCGGGTCGTCGGTGGTGACGATCACGCGCCGGACGCCCTCGACCTCGAGCCAGCGCGTGAGCGCGGGGACGGTCAGGGCGCCCTGCACGCGCTGCCCGCCGGTCATCGCGACGGCCTCGTTGTAGAGCAGCTTGTAGGTGATGTTCGCGTTCGCCGCCACCGCGGCCCGGATCGCGAGCGAGCCCGAGTGGTGGAAGGTGCCGTCGCCCAGGTTCTGGACGAGGTGGTCGCGCT
>JBLNDU010000216.1:0-5662 GCA_050261935.1 Nocardioidaceae bacterium
GGTGGCGCTGCCGGTCCCCGTGCCGGCCGAGCGGCGCACGGAGCCGCGCGCCGCCCAGCACCTCGCCGGCGCCGTGGCGCTCACAGTCCGCCGCGGACGGCGAGTGCTGTTCCGGGGGAGCTCGACGCTCGCGGGCCTCGAGCTCGGCTCATAGCGGCGTCCCGGCCCGTGCCGGCTCAGCGGGCATTCGCCTCGGGCTGCGGGCGAGTGCGCTCGGGCCGCTTGCCGGCGGGCGCCGCGTGCGCACCGGCCGCCTCTTCGGCGCGGCGTGCGGCCAGCGCCAGCGGCTCGCTTCCGATGAAGCGCTCGAAGCCGCCGATGAGCGACCAGAGCGCGCGCGTGCGCAGCGCCGCGGCGCGGTCGACGGGCTCGACGCGCGTCTCGCTCACGAGCGCCGCGCCGCCGTCGTCGCGCGACTCGACCCAGTGGCCGAACAGGACGCGGACGGTGCCGGGCTCACGCCAGGCGCGGAAGTCGCTCGCGTCGCGCAGCGCCGGGTAGTCGCGCCGCAGGCTCCAGATGCGCCCGCAGAGGCCGGACAGGGAGTAGCCGTCGCCATCGGCGAGCAGCGCGAAGGGGTAGGAGGCGAGCAGCTCGGCGAAGCTGATACCCCCTGGCGTGTCGGGGATCCGCCAGCGCACGAGATGCCCGATCGTTCTGGTATCGGACAGCCGTACGTTGCGCGCCGCCTCCCAGAGCGGGCCGGCGTCGACCGCGGCGTCGTGGCGATGCCGGGTGCGCACGGCCGGTCGCGGAAGCCAGGCGTCGAGCTCGGGTGGCGTCGTCGCGCGCACGTCGGCTCACGCCTCGGCGAGCGCCGCGCCGGCAGCGAGCAGCGCGGAGAACAGCAGGTGAAGCTGCGCCGTGCGGGGCGCGAGCGTCACGAGCAGCGGGTCGCCGCTTCGCTTCGCCGACAGCGCCTGCGAGGCGCGGCCGACGGCGAGCGGCAGCGTCAGGAGCGGCAGGAGCACCGGCCAGTCGAGCAGCCCGGCCGCCCAGACGGCGACCGGGGAGGCGTAGGCGAGCGCCAGCGTGGCCAGCACCAGCGCCCGCGCCCCCCCGAACCCGAGCCGCACGGCCAGCGTCCGAACGCCCGCGGCCCGGTCGCCGTCGATGTCCGACAGATTGTTGCCGGCGAGCACGCAGGCGATCAGGAAGCCCGGGCCGAATCCGAGCCAGAAGGCCTGTGCGTGGAAGCCGTCGCCGGTGACGGCGGTGTAGGCGCCCTGCGTGAGCAGCGGTCCCATCAGGAGGACGATCGCCACGTCGCCGAGCCCGGCGAACTTGAGCGGCCGCGGCCCCGCCGAGTAGCCGAGGCCGCCGAGGATCCCGATCAGCCCGATCGCGAGCAGCGCCGGGCCCTGGATCACCGACATCGCGACTCCCAGCAGGAAGGCGGCGCCGAAGAACCCGAACGCCAGCCGGCGTCCCGCCGCGACCGACATCAGCCCCGTGTTGAAGACGCGTGAGTTGTCCATCTTGTCGGCCGCGTCCACGCCGCGCGCGTAGTCCTCGACGTCGTTGATGACGTTCGTGCCCGCGTGCACGAACAGCAGCGCGACCATGGCGACGGGCGCGAGCCACCAGTTGGCGTCGTCCGAGTCGAGCGCCACGAGCACGCCCGCGAGGCCGGGCAGGAGCGAGGTCGGGAGGTAGAGCGGGCGGGTGGCGCGAAGGACGAGCGCCGCCGTCCCCGGCCGCGCGGCACCCGTGGCCGGCGCGGCGCTCACGCGCTCCATGCGCCTAGTCGGACCCGCTCAGGCTTCGCGCAGCTCGCGTTCGGCGCGCAGCCAGTTCTCAACCTCGTCGCCGCCCTCGTCGCGGTGGATCTCGTAGGCGCGCTGCGCGATCTGCTCGCTCGTCGGGCCGGAATCGGCCGCCGCCGGCTCGGCAGCCGCCGGCTCGGCAGCCGCCGCCTCAGGCTCGGCATCGGCCGCCGGCTCGGCGCCCTCGCCTCCGTTCGAGCCGGGCCACAGGCCCGCCTCCTCGAGCGCGGCGCGCGGGATCAGGCGGACGCGGCCCTCCTTGACCGACTCGAGCGTGCCCCGGTCGACCCGCTTGCGGATCGCGTCCGTGCTGATGCCGCAGCGCTCCGCGGCTTCCTTGATCGTGAGCTTCTCCACGCGGCCTCCTCCTCCCTGGTACGTCCTTTATGCCGGGCTCGGGTGCGGGGCAGAGTAGTCGAGCTCGAACCACACGCGCGTCCTGCCGTGCTCGCGGGTCATGCCCCAGCGGCGCGTGAGGCGCTCCACGATGAACAGCCCGTAGCCGGCGCCCTTCTCGCTCGCCATCGCGCCGGGCCGGGGCACGAGGCCGGCGCCGCCGTCCGTGACGCGGACGCACACGTGGTCGTTCATCGGGGTCAGCTCGAGCCTGACGGCGTCCCTTGAGCCGGAGTGCCGGATGGCATTGGCGACGACCTCGCTCACGGCGAGCTCGAGCGCCTCGAGCTGCCGCCGGACCATGAGCGGGCGGCCGACGCCCGCGGCGATGCGGCGCGCCCGGCCGATCGAGTCGAGCTCTGCCGGCAGCGAGTGGACGGCGGGCGCGAGCTCCACGGCGGGCACGTGGCGGAGGTTAAGGCATCGATGCGCGTCGCGAGCGGCCTTCCCGAGCCGTCGGGCGGTCGGCGGGCAGCGCCTCGCGGGCGCCGGGCCGCGCTACGCCAAGATCGTTCGTGTGACCGAGCCGCGACGCTCCGCCAAGCCGCTGCTCCTGCTCGACATCGACGGCACGCTGTGCCCGATCGGCCCGGGGCCGGGCGGCCCGATGACGCGCCTGGCCACCGGCGGGGTCGGGTCGGTGAGCTTCCGCGCAGACCTCCCGGAGCTGCTGGCGGAGCTCGGGCGGCGCTTCGAGCTCGCCTGGGCGACGGCCTGGGAGGACTCCGCCAACCTGCTGCTGGCGCCGGCGCTCCGACTGCCCGCGCTGCCCGTGGTCCGCTTCAGCGATCCCGCGCCCGGCGAGGTTGGCGACCGCTTCGCCGGCCGGACCTGGAAGCTCCCGAGCGTGCGCCGCTTCGCGGGCCGGCGAGCGGTCGCCTGGGTGGACGACGACCTCCATCCGGACGCCTACGCGTGGGCCGCGCTGCGCGCCTCGCCGACCAAGCTGATCACGACCGAGCCGAGCGCCGGCCTGACCGACGCCGAGCTGCGAGCGCTGCTCGCCTTCGCGTCGACCTGAGTCGCATGGCATGATCGCCGCCGTGTACGCCGGCTCGGAGGACCTCGCCAGCCACGCCGCCGACCTCGCGGCCCGCCTGCCGGAGCCGCTCCGCGTGCTGGCCCCGGTCGCCTACAACTACCGCTGGTCGTGGCTTCCCGACGGACCGCAGCTGTTCCGCGCCGTCGACCCGAGCCGCTGGGAGGCGTGCGGGCGCAACCCGGTTCGGCTGCTCCAGGAGGCCTCGGGGGAGGCGCTCGCGCGGGCGTCGGCCGACGGCGAGCTCCTCCGGCGCGCGGCGGCGCTCGAAGAGGCGATCCGCGCCGACCTCGACCGCCCGCCGGCCGCGGCGCCCGTCACACCGGAGCGCCCGGCGGCCTTCTTCTGCGCCGAGTACGCCGTTCACCCGTCCATGCCGATCTACTCAGGCGGGCTCGGCGCGCTCGCCGGGGACATGCTCAAGGAGGCCTCCGACCACGCGCTGCCGATGGTCGGCGTGGGGCTCATGTACCGCCAGGGCTTCTTCCGCCAGCGCCTCGACGGCTCCGGCTGGCAGCACGAGTACTGGGTCGACACCGACCCGGACCGGCTTCCGGCCGCGCTCGTGACGGGCTCCGACGGCGAGCCGGTCACCGTGACGGTTCCCGTCCACGACGAGCAGGTGACCGCTCAGATCTGGCGCGTCGACGTGGGCCGCGTGCCGCTCTTCCTGCTCGACGCCGACCGGCCCGAGAACGGCCGGCTCGCGCGCTGGATCACCTCGCAGCTCTACGTCGACGACCGCGGGACCCGGCTCGCGCAGTACCTGCTGCTCGGGATCGGCGGGGTGCGCGCGCTGGCGGCGCTCGGGATCGAGCCCGCGCTCCTGCACCTCAACGAGGGCCACGCCGCCTTCGCGGCGCTCGAGCTGGCGCGCTCCGAGGTCGAGCGCGGCGGCGCGCTCGACGCCGCGCTCGCCGCCGCCCGCGAGCGCACGGTCTTCACGACGCACACGCCGGTGCCCGCCGGCAACGACACCTACCCGGCCGCCGAGATCGTGCGCATGCTGGACGGCTTCGCCGGCGCGCTCGGCCTCGACCCCGACGAGCTCGTGCGGATGGGGCGAACGCGCCCCGACGACGCCGGCGAGCCGTTCGGCGTGACGCAGTTCGCGCTCCACCGCAGCCGCACGGCGAACGGCGTCAGCCGCCGCCACGGCGGCGTGGCGCGCGAGATGTGGCGGGCGCTCTGGCCGAGGCGCAAGGTCGGCGACGTGCCGATCACGCACGTGACGAACGGCGTCCACCTGCCCACCTGGCTGGGGGGACCGATGCGCAGCCTGCTCGACAGCCGGCTCGGGGAGGGGTGGCTCGAGCGGGCCGCCGACCCGAGCACGTGGAGCGCGCTCGACGACATCCCGGACGCCGACCTGTGGGCGGTCCGCCAGCAGCAGCGCGCCCAGCTCGTGGAGTTCGTGCGCGACCGCAGCGTGGCCAACCGGCTGGCGCAGGGGGAGGCCGGGCCGGGGGTGGAGGCGGCCGCGCGGGCGTTCGATCCCGACGCCCTCACGATCGGGTTCGCCAGGCGGCTCGCCACCTACAAGCGGCTCCAGCTGCTCGGTCAGGATCCCGGCGCGGCGCTCAACCTGCTGTCCGGCGAGCGGCCGGTCCAGGTGCTGATCGCCGGCAAGGCGCACCCCGCGGACGACGACGCCAAGCGGCTCGTGCAGGCGCTGTTCAGGTTCAAGACGGCGCGCCTCGTGGCCGAGCGCGTGGTGTTCCTGCACGACTACGACCTCGGCGTCGCGGAGCGGCTCGTGCAGGGCTGCGACCTGTGGGTGAACGTGCCGCGCCCGCCGCTCGAGGCGAGCGGCACGAGCGGCATGAAGTCGGTCGTGAACGGCGGGCTCCAACTGAGCGTGCTCGACGGCTGGTGGGCGGAGGCGTGGGACGGCGGCAACGGCTGGGCGCTGTCAGGAGAGGTCGACTACGACGAGGGCGCGCAGGACGGCCGCGATGGCGCCGAGCTCTTCCGCGTGGTGCAGGAGGAGGTGCTGCCGTCCTTCTACGACCGCGACGCGGACGGCCTGCCGCGCGCCTGGATCGAGCGGATGCGCCGCTCGCTGCGCACCCTCGGGCCGGCGTTCTGCGCCCGGCGGATGCTGGACGACTACGTGGAGCGCGTCTACGCGAAGCCGCGGTCGGCGCGGGCGCGGCGGCGCCCGGCGGCGGCGCGCTGAGGCTGAGGCGGACGCCCTCGGTCGCGCCCATCGGTTTCGCGGCGCGAGCGCGGCAAGAAGCGGCCCAGCCCGGAAAAGGGCTTGACGATCAGCCCCATTCTGGGGGAGGATGGGCCGCCTGTATGGACCCAGGCGGCGGCGGGCACCGGACGGCAGACGCGATCACCGCGGAGCAGATGGCCGACCGGATCCGCGACCACTCCTGGCGCGAGAGCTCGCTCAGGCTGGCCGAGGAGCTCGAGCGCCGGCGCCCGGCGACTTCCCGCGCGGCCCGGTGGCCTG
>JBLNDU010000217.1:0-4796 GCA_050261935.1 Nocardioidaceae bacterium
GATCTGGTGGGCGTGGTCGGGCTACGCCTGGCTGACGAGCACGGTCGACCCCGAGCTCGTCCTGGCGCGCCTCGTCATGTTCGCCGCGATGGCCGGCATGCTGATCGTGGCGCTCGCCACCCCGGGCGCCTTCGCGGACGACGGCGTGCTCTGGGGACTCGGCTACCTCGCGGTGCGCCTGCTGCACGCGGCCCTGTTCGCGCTCGCCGCACGCGGCGACCCGGCGCTCGCGCGCAACGTCCTGTCGCTCGTCGCGTCACTCGTCCCCGGCGCCGGCCTCATCATCCTCGCCAGCGCCGCGTTCGACGGGCCGACGCGCGACGCGCTCTGGGTCCTGGCCGTGGTCCTCGACTACGGGATCGTGCTCGCCCAGGGCGCCGAGGGCTGGCATGTGCACGCCAGGCACTTCGCCGAGCGGTTCGGCCTGGTGGTGATCATCGCCCTGGGCGAGTCGATCGTCGCGATCGGCGTCGGGGCCGAGGGCGTCGACCTCGACGCCGGCGTCGTAGTCGCGGCGCTGCTCGCGGTGGGCATCGCCTGCGCGCTCTGGTGGGCCTACTTCGACGTCGTCGCCGTGGTCGCGGAGGGGCGCTTCCGAGCGGCGGTAGGCGGCGACCAGCTGCGCATGGCGCGCGACTCGTACGCGCTGCTGCACCTGCCGATGGTCGCCGGGATCGTCCTGTTCGCGCTCGGGGTGAAGAAGGCGCTCGAGCACACGGGCGACCCGCTCGGGGACGTGCCCGCCGTCGCGCTGTGCGGCGGGCTCGCGCTGTACCTGCTCGCCCACGTGGGATTCCGGCTGCGCAACGTCGGCTCGGTGAACCGGCCGCGGATCGCCGCCGCCGCGACGTGCCTGGCCCTGATCCCGGTCGCCACGCAGATCGCCGGCGTCGAGATCCTCGGGCTTCTCCTCTGCGTCTGGGCGACCCTGATCGGCTACGAGGCGCTGCGCTACGCGGAGGCGCGCGCCCGGGTCAGGGCGGAGCGCATCGGGCGCTGAGTCGGCGCTCGCCCGGACCGGCGATGATGCGCGCATGGCATACGACGAGGGGCTCGCGAACCGCATCCGCGAGCTGATCGCCGGCGAGGGCGACGTCACAGAGCAGCGGATGTTCGGAGGCCTGGCGTTCCTCGTGGGCGGGCACATGTCGGTCGCCGCCAGCGGCCGGGGCGGCCTCATGGTGCGCGTCGACCCCGGCGACACGGCCGCCCTCCTCCGCAAGCCACACGCCGGCCCGTTCGAGATGCGTGGCCGCGCGCTGGAGGGCTGGCTGCGCGTCGACGCCGAGGGCGTCCGCACGAAGCGCCAGCTCGAGCCCTGGGTCGAGCGCGGCGTGGCCTACGCGCGCTCGCTTCCGCCCAAGCGCTGAGGGCCCGATCCCGTCCTCGGCCGCGACTTGGGCGTCAGCCGAGGAACTCGAGGAGAAGCGAGTTGACGAGCTCGGGCTCGTCGAGCTGCATCCAGTGGCTCGCCCCCTCGATGCGCTCGTATCGCCACGTCCCGGTCACCCACTCGCCGGAGCGCGCCATGCCGTCCTCGGTCAGGTAGTTGTCGCCGCTGCTCCACAGGCCGAGCGTCGATGCGCCCACCGCCGGAAACGCCCGCGCCGGTCCGAGCTCCCGCTGCGGCACCGCGTTGGCCCGGTACCAGTTCAGGCCGGCGGTGAGCGCCCCCGGCCGTGAGAGGTCGGACACGTAGCGCTCGACGTCGCCGTCATCCCTGAGCCAAGCGCGGAACAGCTTCCAGTCGTCGCGCGGGAGCAGCTCCTCGGCCACGCCGGGGAACTGGAACCAGAGCTGGTACCAGGCCTTCTCGCGCTGCTCCATCGAGCGCCGCCGCAGCGCGCCGGGATGGCCGACCGACATCGCCACGAGCCGTTCCACGCGGTCGGGCACGAAGGCCGCGAGGGACCAGGCGACGACGGCGCCCCAGTCGTGCCCCACCACGTGGGCGCGCTCCACGCCGAGCGCGTCGAGCACCGCGAGCATGTCCGCCACGCTGCGGGCGATCGCGTAGTCCTCGACGGCGGCCGGCTTGTCGGACTCGCCGAAGCCGCGCAGGTCTGGGGCGATGGCTCGCATCCCCGCCTCGACCAGCGCCTGCGTCTGGTGGCGCCAGAGGCGCGAGGAGTCGGGAAAGCCGTGGATCAGCAGCACGGGGTGCCCCTGCCCCTCGTCCTGCACGGCCAGCGTGACCCCGTCGCCCGCCACGCGTCGCACGGCCGCAGGCTAACGCCTGCGCTCCCCGCTCGGAGGGGAGAATCGCCGCATGAGCGAGCTCGTGAAGCGACCGGCGTCGTGGATGGCGCGCGCCGTACGGGACGGGGAGATCAGCGCGGTCGAGCTGGTGGACGCCCACGTGGACCGCATCCAGGAGCGGAACCCGGCCGTCAACGCGATCGTCGTCCCGCGGCTCGAGGCGGCGCGAGCGGAGGCGAGGGAGGCAGACGCCGCACGCTCGCGCGGCGAGCCGCTCGGCTCGCTGCACGGCGTGCCGTTCACCGTGAAGGAGCTGCTCGCCGTCGCCGGCATGCCGGCCACGAACGGATCTCGCCTGTCCTCGGGACGGATCGCGACCGAGGACGGGGAGCTGGTCCGTCGCGTGCGGCGCGCGGGCGGGATCCTGCTCGGCAAGACCAATCTGTCCGAGCTCAGCGCTTTCTGGGACTCCGTCAACCGGGTGTACGGGAGCACCTGCAACCCGCACGACCTCACTCGCACGGCGGGCGGATCCTCGGGCGGGGAGGCGGCTGCGCTCGCCGCTGCGATGACGCCGCTCGGGATCGGCACCGACCTGTCGGGATCGATACGCGCGCCCGCGCACTGGACGGGCGTCTTCGGGCTGCGCGCCGGCCGGGACGCCATGCCGTTCCCGCCACATCCCCCACTCCCGTCCGCGGCGGGCCTTCGGATGTTCGGGACGGCTGGGCCGATGGCGCGCTCGGCGGAGGATCTCGAGCTGATGCTCGCGGTGCTCGCCGAGCGCCGCGTGGGCGCTGCGCCCGTGGACCGCATCGCGGTCTTCGAGGAGGATGGGCTGCAGCCGGTCAGTCGCGCGTGCCGCGAGGCGGTCCGCCGCGCCGCCGGGGCGCTGTCCGACATGGGGCTCGAGGTGGTGGAGGACCGCCCGCCGCGCGCGGCCGACCTCCGCGCCGCGTTCGACGTCATCGTCGACCACGAGATCGTCATCGCGCTCGGCCGGTTTACCGCGGGCCGCGAGGCCGAGCTCACGCCGTACGTCGCCGAGGTCGCGGCCGCGAGCCGCGTATTCGAGCCGTCGCTCGACGCCTACCTCGGCGCCTTCGACCGGATCGCGGAGATCGAGGCCGCCGCGATGGCCTGGTTCGAGCGCCGCCCCGTCGCGCTCTGCCCGGTGGCTCCCGACGTCGCGCCGCCGCTCGGGGAGTTCGCGTTTCCGCCCATCGACGGCGAGCCGGCGCGCCCCGGCGGCAAGCTGTCGCTGTGCTCCTACGCCAGCGCGCTCGGGCTGCCCGCCCTCGCGCTTCCCGTGATGCGGTCTTCGGCCGGCCTGCCCGTGGGCGTCCAGCTGCTCGCCCCCCGGGGCGAGGAGCGCACCCTGATCGACCTCGGCCGCCGGCTCGAAGCGGCCCTGGGCGGCTGGATCGACCCGGACCGATGAGCCCGCCGGCGGGGTGAGCCGGCCGGCGCGCGCCGGCTACCGCGGGGCGCGCGCGGTCACGGCCCAGGTCGACGCCAGCGCGACCACCGCGCCGCCCTCGACCACGTAGTCCGAGAGAACCTCGCGCAGGTCGCTGGCGATCCTCGGCCTGATGTCGGCCACGCGATCGCCCCACATCCGCAGCACCTCGGCGGCGGGGCCGAGCGCCATGTTGAAGGCCACGGCGTGCTCCAGGTCGTTGCCGATCTTGTACGGAAGGTCCTGCCGGGCGAGCCGAATCTCCTCGAAGCCGGCGTGCTTCAGCACGTCCGAGACGGTGTCGGCGTTGGCCATCGAGAACGGCCCGGGGCCGCACCTCGGCACGTCGGACTCCTCCGGCTCCTCGAGGTACTCGGCCACGACCAGCTCGGCCCGGTGCATGCAGTCGTTGTCGAGCTTGCGCCGCCAGACGACCATGTTCAGCAGCCCGCCCGGCACGAGCGCCTCCCGCACGTTGCGGAGCGCCGCCACGGGGTTCGCGAAGAACATCGTGCCCATCCGCGAGAACGCGTAGTCGAACGCCCGGTCGAACCTCGTGACCTCGACGTCGCACGCCGCGTAGCTCACGTTCTCGATGCCGGCCGCGGCGGCCTCGTCGATCGCGGTCGCGATCATCCGCTCGGCCACGTCCACCCCGTGCACGTGCCCCGCGGCGCCGACGAGGCCCGCGAGCCGGGTCGTCGTGTCGCCGAGCCCGCAGCCGATGTCGAGCACGCGGTCGCCCTCCCGCGGCGGGTTCGCGGCGAGCGCCGCCTCCCCGTGGTTGCGCAGCCCCTCGGCGACGATGTCCCGGTAGTCGATCCAGACGTCGAACAGCGGGCCGTTCCAGGCCTCGGTCGCCTCGACGTTGTCCTCGACCACCCTGATCGCGTCGGCCACGATCGCCGAGTCTAAGCCCGCCCACTACGAGAGGGCGCAGGTCTCCTCATCGGGATGCCGCCGCGCGCTCGCGGTCCATCAGCAGGCGGCGCATGATCTTCCCCGAGGGGGACTTCGGGATCTCGTCGACGAGCTCGACGGCCCGCACCTTCTTGTAGGCCGCAACGCGCTCGCCGACGAACGTGGTCACGTCCTCGGGCGTGAGCAAGCCCTTGGCCACGACGAACGCCTTGGGCAC
>JBLNDU010000218.1:0-2625 GCA_050261935.1 Nocardioidaceae bacterium
GGGCGGACCGCCCGCGGCGCCCGCCGGCTCACCCTGCTGCCGCCGGCCTGCCGGCGGCGGCGCCGGCGCGCAGCCAGACGTCGACGCAGGTTCGTCGCTCGCGCAGGCTGAGCCGGCAAGATCGCATGACGTGGCGGTAGGGAAGCCGCCGCAGCACCACCCTCACGTCGGCGTCCGGGCGCGTGCGCGGCACGACGATCGCGGCCGGCGGCCGCCTGAGGAGCTCGGCCTGACGGCGCGCGCGGTAGGTGGTCCGGAAGTTGCCGTTCCGGCTTACGAAGCCGAAGCGCGGCACGGAGAACAGCCGGCTCGCGGCGTCGCGGCCGGCGAGCCAGTAGACCTGCGGCGCGTAGCCCGACACCAGGATCCGGTCGTCGCGGGTCGTGCGCGCGCGCACGAGGTCCGCGGCGGCCCGCAGCTCGCGCGGGTCCTCCTTGTACGCGAGCCGCTCGAACCTGATGCTCGGCACGATCACGTAGGCGATCGCCACGAACGTGGCGATCGCGGCGATGGCGGCCGCGCGCGCTCGCCGCGAGAACCGGCCCTCATGCGTCCACAGCGCAGCGCCGCCCAGCGCCAGGCCGGCGGCGATTCCGGGCGTCATCGGGTAGTAGTGGTGCAGGAACGGGTCGCCGTCGTAGGGCGAGAGCTTCGCGCGCACGAGCATCAACGCGATCCACAGGCCGGCGCCCGTGGCGGCCCGCCGGTAGCGCGGCCCGCGCGCCGCGACCAGGCAGCCCGCGAGCCCCATCAGCACGAGCGCGAGGTGCGGCACCTCGATGCGCCGCGCAAAGCGCGGTGTGGCGGCCACCGCACCGCTCAGCGCGTCGCCCCCGTAGCCGAGGTACTGCTCGAGCATCGTGCCGAGCGCTCCACGAGCGGCGAGCCACAGCCCTACCGCGGCGACCACCGCGACGCCGCCGGCGAGCGCGCCCGCTAGCGCGGCGCGACGGCGGCCAGGCTGCCCGCGCGCGAGTTCGAGCGCGACGGGCACCGCGCAGGCCGCGAAGCCCACGTTCATGAGCGTGGCCGCCGCGACGAGGGCGCCCGCGGCCACCGCCGAGGCGAGCTCGCGGCGCGTCGAGAGCCACCAGGCGATCGTCATCGGCGCGGCGCCGAACTGCTCGGTGTTCGGGGAGCTGCCCTGCCAGGGGGCGGACCCGACCACGGCGAAGACGAGCCCGGCGGCGACCCCGGTGGCCCGGCCGGCGAGCCGCCCGACGTAGCCGGCCACGCCCAGGGCGGCCACGGCCGCGAACGCGATCAGCGCGACGCGAACCGCCGCCGACGAGCCGTCGACCACGGCGTCGAGGAGCGCGAACAGCGAGTAGGTGAGCGGCCCCTTGTTGTCGATCGCGTCGACGTACGGCAGGCCGCCGTCGCGCATGAGGCGACCGATGTAGAGGTAGGCGCCGGCGTCCGCCGGGACGGTGGATGACAGCGTGGGCGCGCGGGCGACCGCCGCCGTCGCGGCGCACGCCGCGAACAGCGCCACCCCGGCGACTCCGCGCCTTGAAAGCGCGCGCTCGGCCGTCCCCCGCCAGGGCAGCTCGGCGCGGGCCAGGACGTCGACGGCGCGCGCGGTCCCCGATCGCGGCGGCTGCACGCGGGGGGAGCCTAGCGTGGGGCCGGGCTGCCGAGCGGCGGCGCGTCCCGGGCGCGGTCGGGGCGCAGCGCAGGCCGCAGGCCCGACTGCCCCCGCCGACAGGTCAGGCCGAACGGTCTGCCGTGCTGGCCGGGTGGAAGCGGCGGGTCTGGTCGCGCCCGCCCCGCTTCGCGGCGTACAGGGCGGCGTCGGCGAGCTCGAGCAGGTCGAGCGGCTCCCGCGTCTCCGTCGGGAGCGTGGCGACGCCCGCCGAGACGGTGAGGTGCCGGTCGCCCACCTGGAGCGCCGCGACCGCGGCGCGGACGCGCTCAGCCGTCGCGACCGCCTGGGCGGCGCTCGCCCCGGGGAGGATGAGCGCGAACTCCTCGCCGCCGAGCCGCCCGACCTGGTCGCCCGCCCGAACGACGGCGCGAAGGCGGTCGGCGACGGCCCGGAGCGCCTTGTCGCCCTCCGCGTGCCCGTAGGTGTCGTTGATCGCCTTGAAGTGATCGAGGTCGACCACCACCACGCTGAGCGGGGCCCCCGACTCGCGCGCCCGCTCGAGCGCCCGCTCGAGCTGCTCGTGGCTGGCGCGCTTGTTGAGCAGGCCCGTGAGCCCGTCGGTGGCCGCCTGCTCGCGCAGCACCTCGCGCTGGCGAGCCGCGTCGAAGGCGAGCGCAGCCATCGTGGCGAAGCGCTCGATCACCTCGGCCTCGGCGCTCGAGAAGGAGGCGTCCTCGCCGGCCCGATACACGTTCAGAGCGCCGAGCGCTCCGCGCTCCACGAACAGCGGGACGCACACGAGCGCCTCGGGCTCGGCGGAGGTGCCGGTCACGACCCTCGCCATAGGGTGGAGGTCCACTCGCGCGATGTTGCGCGTGCGCCGCTCGCGCAGCACGGCCCCGGTGATGCCCTCGTCGACCGGGACGCGCTCGGCCAGCACCTCGTCAGCGTATGTCCCCACCGCGAACACCGGGCGGAACTCACGCGCCGAGGGCACGAGCTCGTAGAGGGCGAGGTCGTCGTAGGGCACGAGCCCC
>JBLNDU010000219.1:0-5045 GCA_050261935.1 Nocardioidaceae bacterium
TCGCCAAGCCCGGGGGGTCGCGCCCCCGCGGTCATGGAACTCCTCGGATCGGGCCGCAGATACGTCGGCGTCGCCGGCCTCGCCAAGCAGCGCAAGGTGCGGGTCGTCCGCGGCGTGGGCGCGCATGCCGCCCTTCCCAGACGCGGGGGCGGCGCTCGGGCTCCTGCGCGAGGCCGGGCTGGCGGTCGGCGTGCTCACGAACACCGCCACCGCGGCGGCAGAGGCGGCGCTCGAGGCGGCGGGGCTGCGCTCGGCGCTCGAGCTCGTGGTCGGCACCGACCAGGTCGGGGCGTTCAAGCCCGACCCGCGCATCTACGGGCGCGGCTGCGAGCGGGCCGGCTGCGACCCGGAAGAGGCGTGCCTGGTGGCGGCGCACGGCTGGGACGTGATGGGCGCCGCGCGGGCCGGCCTGCGAACCGGCTGGGTCGGGCGCCGGGAGCGCGCCCTCAGCCGCGCCGTGCCGGCGCCGGACGTGCGCGGCGAGGGCCTGCTCGAGGTCGCCGAGGGCGTCGCGCGGCTCGGCTGACGGCGCCGCGCCGCGTTTTCCCCCAGCGCCCGCGGGTATGCCTCGCGCATGCGTATCGAAAGCGACGCCTTGAGCAGCGCGGGACGCGCGGCCCACGACGCCGGGCTCGCGGCGATGCTGGGCGGCAACCTCTTCGGGCGGCTGGCGATGCATCCCGCGCTCGAGTCGGTCAGCGACGCCTCCGAGCGCGGCCGGGTCGTGAACCGAGCCTGGACCCGCTACGGCATCGTCAACTCCACGTCGCTCGCCGCGCTCTTGGCCGGCTGGGCCGGCGCGCGCACGAACGAGGCGCACCCGCGCTGGCTGTCGCCGCGGGAGCGCGTGCTCGCGCGCGCCAAGGACGTGGCCATGGCGGCCGTCGTGGTCACGGGCGCCGCCGCGGCGGTCGAGGGAATGCGCTTCTCCCGCATGCAGCCGGAGGGGGCGGTCCCGCTCGCCGACGGCAGCCACCCCGGGCCCTACACGCCGCCCGAGGCGGCTCGCCTCAAGCGGCGGCTGAACCGGCTCAGCACCGCGGCGATCGCCTCCGAGCTCGCGCTCCTGGCGACCAACGCATCGCTCGGCCAGGCGAACTTCAGGCGCCCGCCCCTGCGACGGCTGCTGCGGCGCCGCTACTGAGCGGCCGGCCCGGCGCGGCTCAGCCGAGCGCGGCCTGAACGGCGCTCGGGCCGTCGAAGCGCTCCCCGTCCATCGCCTGGAGCGCGTCGATGATCTCCTGAGGCGCGCCGTTCCTCTCGGCGACGGCGATGACGTCCTGCTTCGACGCGGGGTAGTCGACCCCGCTCAGGTGCTTCTGGACCTCGATCGGGTTGACGTCCATGAGTCTCCTTTCGCTGGCCGGACCCCTCGGCCGGTTCGATCGGCCGGGCCGACCGGCCGCGCTCAGCGGTCGGGCGCGATTCCCGGTCCCGCGCCCGGGTCGTCCGCCCCCTCGCCCGGATCGCGAACGACCTCGGTGGGGTCGATCTCATCGGGCTCGCCGTAGGCGGCCGATGACCGGTCCGCCTCGACCTCCGGCGTGAAGGCGTCGGACTCGGGGCTCAGGCGATCGTCCCCGTGGGCGGCGTGCTCGACGAGCTCGCGCTCCGACTCCTCGAAGCCCTCGGCCTCGCCCCCGCCCGCCTCGACGACGGGACGCATCGCCTCGTCGGCCGCCTCCGTCGGCGCCGGGCCGCCGATCGAGCCGGCCTCGGCGGCGGCCGCCGCCTCCTCGCGCCGGACGAGCGGGTCCTCGGCGGGCGGCGGCTCCCGGTCCAGGCTCGTGCGCTCGCGGCCCGGCTGCTCGAGGGCCTCCGCCTCCTCCCCGAACGCCTCGTCTCGATCCCCCTGTGGCTCCTGCATGGGCCTCCTCCGGTCGACCTCTCCCTCCTCACCGGCGAGCGATGAGGGCAAACATGCCCGCTCGCCGCGGGCACGGCCGACGGCAGCCAGCGAGGCGGGGCGCTGGTTACCGACCCAGGCGAGCGGGTACGCCCGGCCCATGACACCGAACGAGCCCGAGAAGCCCCCGACGGGCTTCCCCGAGCCGCCTGGCAGCGATCCCGGCGATCGCTCCCGGGACGAGAACCCGCACAGCGCGCTCAACAGCCCGGTCGGCGAGCCCGACCCGACCGAGTACCCGGATCCCTACGACGACCGCCCCGACCCGCGCGACCCCGAGGACCCGGACGGCCTCCCCTTCGGCGAGGCGCCGCGCGCGCCGGCGGGCTCGACGAGCACGAGCGAGCCACATCCGCAGCAGGACATCGAGGCGGAGCCGGCCGAGGCGCCCAAGCGCGACAAGCTCGACGAGTAGGCCTCGGCCACTCGCCGGCCGCGGCGCGCACACCGCGGAGGCGCCTTTGGTCCGCTCGCCGGCGCGCGGCGTACTCCGGCTGTTGTGACGAACGCGCCAAGAGGTTTCGCCCACGACTCGAGGGGGGAGACTCCCGCCAGCCGGTGTGGCGGAGCGGCGACGCGACCGAATCGCCACAGCGGCGCTGGGAACGGGGGGACGACGGGCTCGCTGCGCGGGCATCGTCCGGACCTCGGTCGGTTTAGACGAGGAACGGATACGGAGGTCTGCGGATGACGATCGCGACGCTTGCCGCGCCGCCGCGGGTGCGCCCGCTGCGCGCGGTGCCGGCGAGGGCCCGGCGACGGATCGAGGAGGAGGAGCTCCTCACCCGCTATCACCGCACGGGCGATCTCAGCGCGCGTCGTGAGCTCGTCGAGCGCTTCATGCCGTTCGCGCGCGAGCTCGCGCTCCGCTACTCGTACACCGACGAGCCGCTCGACGACCTGATCCAGGTCGCGAGCATGGGGCTGCTCAAGGCGATCGACCGCTTCGAGCCGCGGCGCGGCACGAAGTTCACGAGCTACGCGGCGCCCACGATCCTCGGCGAGCTGAAGCGCCACTTCCGCGACAAGGGCTGGGCGCTCCACGTGCCGCGCGACCTCCAGGAACGCGCGCTCGCGGTCAGCCGCGCCACCGAGCGGCTCACGAAGCAGCTCGGCCGCTCCCCGAAGGTGCGCGAGATCGCCGCCGCGCTCGGCTGCAGCCCCGAGCAGGTGCTCGAGGCGATGGAGGCGGCCAGCAGCTACGAGACGGGGTCGCTCGACGCGCCCGTGGGACGCGAGGACGACGACGGCGCCGCGCTCGTCGAGCTGCTCGGGTCGGAGGACCGCTCCTTCGAGCTCGTGGAAAGCCGCGAGGCGATCGCGCGCACCTGGCGCGCGCTCCCGGAGCTCGAGCAGCGCGTGGTCGAGCTGCGCTTCGTGCAAGACCTCACGCAGCGCGAGATCGGCGACCGGATCGGCTACTCGCAGATGCACGTCTCCCGTCTCCTCCGCCGCGCGCTCACGCGGCTCGAATCGGCCGCGGCCACGTAGCCCGCTTAGGGAGCGTCGGGCGTGCGCTACTTCCACTTCTGCTCGCACGAGCAGTTCCCGCCGCTCGACCTGCTCGTGCAGGCGCGCCGCGCGCAGGCGGCCGGCTTCGACGGCCTCGCCTGCAGCGACCATCTGCAGCCGTGGTGGGAGCCGGGCGAGGCGGCCAACGCCTGGGTCTGGCTCGGCGCCGCGGCGCAGGCCACCGCGCGCATCCCCTTCGGGACCGGCGTGACGCCTCCCGGGCCGCGCTACCACCCGGTCGTGATCGCCCAGGCGTGGGCCACGTTCGAGGCGATGTTCCCCGGCCGCCCGTTCCTCGGCGTCGGCTCGGGCGAGGCGCTCAACGAGTCGCCGCTCGGGGCGGACTGGCCGCCCGTGCGCGCGCAGATCGAGCTGCTCGAGGAGGCGCTCGGGCTGATCCACCGCCTGTTCGCGGGCGAGCGGGTGACCCACGAGGGCACGCACTTCTCGGCGCGGCGAGCGCTTCTGCACACGCGCCCCGCCCGCCGGCCGCCGCTCTACGTCTCGGCCTTCGGGGCGCGCGCCGCCGGCGTGGCCGGCCGCCTCGGCGACGGCCTGTGGACGCTCGGCGATCCCGAGAGCGCGCCGGCCGTCATCGACGCCTACCGCGCGGCGGCCGAGGACGCCGGCCGGGCGCCCGGCGAGATCCTGCTCCAGGTGGGCTTCTCCTGGGCGCCGGACGACGACGCCGCGCTCGCCGGCTGCCGCGCCTGGAAGGCCGCCCAGCCACCCGAGTTCTACAAGGACGAGTGGGACGACCCGCGCGCGATGCAGGAGAAGGGCGCGCGCGAGGTCTCCGACGACGACCTCCGCGAGTCCTTCATCGTCTCCTCCGACCCCGACGTGCACATCGAGCGGATCCGCGCGCTCGAGTCGCTCGGCGCGACGACGATCGTGCTCGCGAACAACTCGGGCGCCGACCCGCTCGGGGCGATCGACGTGTACGGCCAGCGCGTCCTGCCGGCGCTCAGGCGAGCTCGAGCAGGCGCTTGAGCGCCTGGCCGTTCTCGACTGCGAAGCCCTCCCAGTCGTTGTTGAAGTAGGCGAACACGTCGACCTCGCGTCGCCAGCTGGCGATGCGCTCCGCCCACGCTTCGAGCTCGTCGGCCGCGTAGCTGCCATCGCGCCCGTGGCGCCCGAGGTGGAAGCGGATCAGCGTCCAGTCGCTCGTCAGCTCGTGCGACTGGAACGGACGCTCGGGGTGGTCGCCGATCACGAGCGCCGCCCCATGCCGGCGCAGGAGGCCGTACACGTCCTCGGTGAACCAGCTCTCATGCCGGAACTCGAAGCAGTGCCGTCCGGGCGGGAGCGCATCGAGCGCCTCGGCCAGCCGCGCGTCGTCGCGGCGGAAGCTGGCGGGAAGCTGCCACACGAGCGGCCCGAGCTTGCCCGAGCTCACGAGCGGCTCGATGCGCTCGTAATAGCGGGCGATGCCCTCGCGCATGTCGCGCAGCCGCCGGATGTGGGTGAGGTAGCGGCTGGCCTTGGCGGCGAACAGGAAGTCCGACGGCGTCTGCGCGACCCAGCGCGCCACCGCGTCGCGGGAGGCGAGCCTGTAGAAGGTCGAGTTGACCTCGACCGTGTCGAAGCGCTCGGCGTAGCGGGCGAGCCAGCGCGACTTCCCGAG
>JBLNDU010000220.1:0-2878 GCA_050261935.1 Nocardioidaceae bacterium
CGGCGCACGAGCAGGTCGGCCACGTCGGTGGCGGCCATCGACTCGTCGGACGCCGCCGCCGCCATGCGCTCGCGATCGAACTCCATGCCGCGCAGCATCGGCGCCGCCACCTGCAGGCACAGCTCGAGCGTGTCGATCGCGTCGAAGAGCGGCTCCTTGTCCTCCTGGAGGTCCTTGTTGTAGGTGAGCGGCAGGCCGTGGAGCAGCCCGTGCAGGCTCACCAGCCGGCCGGCCAGCCGGGGCGCCTTGGCGCGCAGCAGCTCCGCCGCGTCCGGGTTCTTCTTCTGCGGCATGAGGCTCGAGCCCGAGGCGAACGCGTCGGCGACCTGGCAGAAGCCGAACTCCTGGCTCGACCAGAGCACGATCTCGGCTCCGAGCTGCGACAGGTGCGTGGCGCAGGTGGCCGCCGCGCCGACGTAGTCGAGCACGAAGTCGCGGTTCGAGACCGCGTCGAGCGAGTTCTCGGCGATGCCGCCGAAGCCGAGCTCCTGGGCCACGAACATGCGGCTCGTGTCGAAGTTGACGCCGGCCAGCGCGCCGGCGCCGAGCGGGAGCTCATCCGTGGCGGTCATGCAGAAGTTGAAGCGCTGGAGGTCTCGCCGGAGCTTCCAGAAGTAGGCCAGCAGGTGATGGGAGAGGTAGACGGGCTGGGCGCGCTGCAGGTGCGTGTAGCCGGGCATGCGCCAGTCCAGGTGGCGCTCGGCCACCTCGACGAGCGCCCCCATCAGCTCGAGCAGCAGCTCGCGGGCGCGGAGGGCGTGCGCCCTGACGAGCATGGCCACGTCGGTCGCGACCTGGTCGTTGCGCGAGCGCGCGGTGTGGATCTTGCCGCCGACGCGGCCCACGAGCTCCGTGAGCCGCCGCTCGATCGCCATGTGAACGTCCTCGTCGTCGGGCCGCACCTCGAAGCGGTCCTCCTCGATCTCGCGGCGCACCTCGTCCAGGCCGCGCTCGAGCTGCGCCCGGTCGTCGTCCGTGATGATGCCGGCGCGCGCGAGCATGCGCGCGTGCGCGAGCGACTGCTCGAGGTCGTAGGGCGCGAGCCGGTAGTCGAAGGCGATGGAGGAGTTGAGCGCTCTGAAGAGCGGATCCTGCGCATCCTCGAATCGACCCATGCGACGGCCAGTGTAGGGCCGGCGGGCGACCGTAGGATTGCCCCGCGGATGGGAGCGGGCTTTGCCTGAGCCGTGCGTCCGGCGCGCCCGTACGAGCGACGCCGCTGCCGTGGCGCCGCTGCTGCACGAGAGCGCGGCGCGCATGTACGACACCTTTGCGGGCGGCCGGCGGACCGCGCTGCGCCTGCTCGAGCGGGCGTTCACCGAGGAGGGGAACAACACGAGCGCGTCGGTCGTGCAGGTCGCGGAGCTCGGGGGGACGCTGGCCGGCGCGCTCGCGGCGTTCCCGGTGGACGAGGCGCCGGACCGCGCCGGGGCGTTCCTCCGCCTCGCGCTCCGCACGCTTCCGCCCTGGCGCTGGCCGCGCGCGCTGTGGCTCTACCGGAGGGGCGCTCATGCAACGCCCGCGCCGCCGCGGGCGGCGCTCTACGTCGACGCGCTCGCGGTGGCGCCGCCGGTCCGGCGGCGCGGCGTCGCGCGCGCTCTCTTGGACGCCGCCGAGGCCGAGGCCCGCTCCAGGCGACTGCCGGCGGTGGCGCTCGACACGGCGCTCGACAACCGCCCGGCGCGCGCTCTCTACCTGCGCTCGGGCTTCGAGGAGCTCGCCGCCCGGGCGCCGTCGCGCGAGCTGCCGGGCTTCGTCGCGCTCGTCAAGAGGCTGCGCTGACCCGAGACCCGACCACCTCGCCCAGCGCCGCCACGACGCGCTCGACCTCGCCCTGAGCCAGGTCGGGGAAGAACGGAAGCGCGAGCGAGCGGCGCGCCACCTCCTCGCAGACCGGGAACTCGCCCTCGCGGTGGCCGAAGCGCTCGCGGTAGAAGCTGAGCAGGTGGATCGCCGGCATGTAGGGCTTCGTCTCGACGCCGCGCGCGCGCATGGCGAGCACGGCGGCGTCGCGATCCACGCCGGGCGGGAGCTGCACGACGTACAGGAACCAGGAGCGGCGGTCGCCGCCCGCGTCGGGGCACGGCAGCTCGAGGCCCTCCCAGCCGGCGAGCGCCTCCGAGTAGAGGCCGGCGACGCGGGCGCGAGCCGCGAGCATGTGGTCGAGCCGCTCGAGCTGGGCGAGCCCGAGCGCGCAGCTCAGGTCGTCGAGGCGGTAGTTGAAGCCGAGCCGGTCGTGGTCGAGCCAGCCCATGTCGGGCGCGCGGCCCTGATTGCGCTCGCTGTCGATGCGCGCCGCGAGCTCCGGCGAGGGGCACGCCACGGCCCCGCCCTCCCCGGTGGTCAGCTGCTTGTTCGGGTAGAAGCCGAACACCGCCAGGTTGCCGCGCGCCCCGACCGCCCTCCCGTCGCCGTGGGCCGCGCCGAGCGCCTCGCAGGCGTCCTCGACGATCCACAGCCGGCGCCGGTCGGCGAGCCGCTCGAGCGTCGGCATGTCGGCCGGATAGCCGAAGATGTGCACCGGGAGCAGCCCGGTCGTGCGCTCGCCGACCGCGGCGGCAGCCGCCTCCGGGTCGATGTTGAGCGTGCGCCGGTCGATGTCGCAGAACACCGGCCGGGCGCCCTGGTAGAGGAGGCAGCTCGCCGACGCGACGAAGCTGAACGGGGTCGTGACGACCTCGTCTCCCTGTGCGACCCCGGCGGCGCGGATCGCCAGGTGGAGCCCGGCCGTGCCGCTCGAGACGGCCGACATGCGGCCGACGCCCACCCGCTCGGAGAGGGCGGCCTCGAAGCGCGCGAGACGCGGCCCGAGCGCGAGCCTGCCCGAGCGGAGCGCCTCGACCACGAGCTCCTCCTCGCGCGCGCCGATGACGGGCCG
>JBLNDU010000221.1:0-3384 GCA_050261935.1 Nocardioidaceae bacterium
GTCGCACCTGTTCCAGCAGGTCTCGCCCTACGCGCACCTCGTCTCGGGGGGCAAGGCGACGCACCTGCCAGACGAGCCGGTCGAACGGTTCGATGCGTGCGCTTCGCCGTCCGGCCGTCGCGGCGGGCTTCTGGCTCTTCCTCCTGCCGGCCCTCTTCGCCGGCGTGCTCGAGGTGCTCGCGCCGCTCCGGCTCGACGAGCTCGGCGCGAGCGGCGTGGCGGTGGGCGGAGCGTTCCTCGCCGCGGCGGCGGTCGAGGCGAGCCTCAGCCCGGTGGTGGGCCGGATCTCGGATCGCCGCGGCCGCCTGACGCCGATCCGCGCCGGCCTCGCCGGCGCCGTGGCGACGGCCCTGCTGATGCCGCTCGCGGGCACGGCGGCGCTCTCCGCCGCCGCGCTGATCGCCGCTGTGGCGGCGCTCGGCACGTTCTGGGCCCCGGCGATGGCGCTCGTCTCCGACGCCTCGGAGCAGGCGGGGCTCGCCCAGGGGCTCGCGTTCGCGCTCTCGAACCTGGCCTGGGCCGGCGGCCACCTGATCGGCGGCGCCGGCGGCGGCGCGCTCGCCGAGGCGAGCGCGGACGCCGTGCCCTACGTGGCGCTCGCCGTGCTCTGCGGCGTGACGCTCGCCGCCGTGGCCCGGCAGCCGCGCCGTCCCTCCGTAGTTACCCGCACCTGAAGCACGGACGGAAGCCGATGCGGCGGAATGGCCGAGCGGGGATCATCCCTCATCATGTTCGGCCCGGCTCGACATCTCCTGTGGTTTCTCGGCCACCACGCCGGCATGGGCCGCCCACCCGAGCCTCCGAAGCGCCCCACCGCCGCCGTCCTCCACGTCTCGACCGAGAAGCGCCGCGCTCGGCCGCGTCGTCGCCCGGCCCACTGAGGCGCGCCCGCGGCGGCCGGGCCGCGTCGGCCCAGCCGCGTGCCGCGGGACTACGAGGGCCCGGGGTCAGCGCCCGCCGCAGACGGGCCAGGGCGCCGTCCCGCGCAGCCGGTAGAGCTTGAGCGCGATCCGGTCCTGCAGCCACTCCGGCGCCCGCGCCGGGTCGCCGCGCCCTCCGAGGCTCCGCCAGGTGCTGATGGTGAACTGGTACTTGCCCCTGAAGGAGCCGCCCGGCGAGACGGCGGCCGGGTTGCCGCCGGACTCGCAGAGGGCGATGCGGCGCAGGATCGCGGGCACCTCCACGCGCGCCTGTGAGCGCGCGCGCGGACGGAAGACGCTGCCGCGGCCGAACGGACGCAGCCCGAGCGCTCGCCGTGTGAGCGGCCCCACGACCCCGTCGGGCGCGAGCCCTCGGCGACGCTGGAAGCGCTTCACGGCGCGCAGCGTCTGGCGTCCGAACACGCCATCGGCCGCGACGCCGAGCCGGCGCTGGAGGCGGCTCACGGCGGGGCCGCGGTAGCCGCGCTTGAGCACCACTACGTCCTGCGCGGCGGACGCGACGGCGGCCGCCGTCGGCGTGTCCGCGGCGGCCTCATCGGCGCCCGCGGCGGCGACCAGGACGGCGGTGGCGGCGAGCGCCTTCGCTAAGGCGCGCCGGCGTGGTCGACGACTGGCGTGCGGCGGCACGGCGGCTGGAAGTCCCACGGACGGTCCCCTTTCGTCGCGCCTACGGGGTGAGCTGACGGGCTCGCGCTGAAAGGTGCGCTACGCCGCACGGCCGCGGCGATTCGCCCCGGGGCCGGAGATCCGGCCCAGTGGTTCCCCCGCTCCACGCCGTCGGGACGGCGAGGACTCGGCTGGTTCCCTTCGGTTCGGGCCTCTATGGAAGCAGAAATCGCTGCAAAGCGTCGCTCCCGCGCTCAGGCGGGAGCGACGCTCACGCGGCGACGGCGGCTGCTGGCAGCGGCTCGAGCGCGAGCTCGAGCGCCTCGTCGACCGTCATGACCGGGTGGAAGCGCATCCCCTGGCGCACCTCCTCCGGCACGTCGTCGAGGTCGCCGCGGTTGCGCTCGGGCAGGATCACGTCGGTCAGCCCCGCGGTGTGCGCCGCGAGCACCTTTTGCTTCAGCCCGCCGATCGGGAGCACCCGGCCCTGCAGGGTCACCTCGCCCGTCATGCCGACCGTGTGCCTCACCGGACGGCCCGTCAGCAACGAGGCCAGCGCGGTCGTCATCGTCACGCCGGCGCTCGGCCCGTCTTTCGGCACCGCGCCGGCCGGCACGTGCAGGTGGAACTCCCGCTCGTCGAACGCGTGCTCGTCGAGGTTCAGCTCGGTCGCGTGGCCGCGCACGTAGGAGAGCGCGATGCGCGCCGACTCCTTCATCACGTCGCCGAGCTGGCCCGTGAGCACGAGGCCCTCCCTGCCGCGCATCGCCGTGGCCTCGATGAAGAGCACGTCGCCGCCGGTGGGCGTGTAGGCGAGCCCGGTCGCCACCCCCGGCGTGGCCGTCCGCTCGGCGGCCTCCTGGTAGAAGCGCTGGCGCCCGAGCGCATCGCGCACGGCGTCGAGGTCGATCGCCACGGGCGGCTCGACCTGCTCGGCCGCGAGCTTCGTGGCGACCTTGCGCAGGATCGTGCCGAGCTCGCGCTCGAGGTTGCGCACGCCGGCCTCGCGCGTGTACTCGCGCGCGACCGTGCGCAGCACGTCGTCGTCGATCGTCACCTCGTCCGGGCGCAGCCCGTTGCGCTCGCGCTGGCGCGGCCAGAGGTAGCCGCGCGCGATCGCGACCTTCTCGTCGGTGGTGTAGCCGTCGAAGCGCACGACCTCCATGCGGTCGAGCAGCGGCGCCGGGATGGTCTCCGCGACGTTCGCGGTCGCGATGAAGACGACCTCGGAGAGGTCCAGCTCCACGTCGAGGTAGTGGTCGCGGAACGAGTGGTTCTGCGCCGGGTCGAGCACCTCGAGCAGCGCCGAGCTCGGGTCGCCGCGCCAGTCGGCCCCGACCTTGTCGACCTCGTCGAGCATGATCACGGGGTTCAGCGTGCCGGCGTCGCGCAGCGCCCGCACGAGCCGTCCCGGCAGCGCGCCGATGTAGGTCCGCCGGTGGCCGCGGATCTCCGCCTCGTCCCGCACGCCGCCGAGCGACATGCGCACGAACTCGCGTCCCGTCGCGCGCGCGATCGACTCGCCGATCGACGTCTTACCCGTCCCGGGCGGGCCGATCAGCGTGAGGATCGCGCCGCTGCGGCGATCCTCCTCGATGCCGCGCTCCTTGCGCAGCTTGCGAACCGCGATGTACTCGGTGATGCGGTCCTTCACGTCCTCGAGGCCCGCATGGTCGGCGTCGAGCACCTCGCGCGCGTGGACGGGGTCGAGCCGCTCCTCGGAGCGCTTCGACCACGGCACCGCGATCAGCCAGTCGAGGTAGGTGCGGATCATGCTCGACTCGCCCGACGCCTCCCCCGTGCGCTCGAGCCGGCCGAGCTCGCGCTCCGCCTGCTC
>JBLNDU010000222.1:0-12405 GCA_050261935.1 Nocardioidaceae bacterium
GCGAGGTCGAAGCGCGGCATCGTCACGATCGTGTCGCCGCGGCTGAGGGCCAGGTTCATGTCGATCGCGAGCCCGTAGAGGTGGAAGTACGGCAGCACCGCGATCACGCGAGCGGCGTCGCTCGCGCCGAGCACGGCGGCGATCTGGCACATGTTCGCGACGAGGTTTCTGTGCGTGAGCATCACGCCCTTGGGCAGCCCCGTCGTGCCGCTCGAGTAGGGCAGCGCCACGACGTCCTCGGCCGGATCGATCGCGACGTCCGGCGCTTCCCCGTCCGCCTTCGCCAGCGACGCGAACGGCGTCGCGCCCTCTGACTCGCCGTAGACGAAGACCTCCTCCACCCCGGCGGCCTCCGCCGCCGCGGCCGCCTTGTCGACCAGCGCCGGCACCGTGACGAGCAGGCGCGCGCCCGAGTCGCGCAGCTGCCTCGCCAGCTCATCGGGAGTGAAGAGCGGGTTGACCGTCGTGTTGACGCCACCGACGCGGGCGACCCCGTGGAACGCGACCGGGTACTCGGGCAGGTTCGGGGCGTAGTGGGCGAAGACGTCCCCCTTGCCAAAGCCCCGCGCCGCAAGGCCGGCCGCCACCGCGCGCACCGCCTCGGCAAGCCCGGCATAGCTGAGCGTCCTGCCGCTAGCCGCATCGATCAGCGCCGGCCTGTCGCCCAGCTCGCCGGCGCGGGCCAGGACGAAGTCGGTCAAAGGAGTGTCCGGAATCGCGACGTCCGGAAAGGGGCTGCGGAACATCACCGCCTCCTCGTTCGGCTCTTCGGCGAAATGTACGCCGCTCGCGGCAGCGTGAGAAGCGGTCGCGCGACGGGCGCGCTTTGCCAGCCGGACAGCGGGGCGCCGCTCGCGGTGCCGGCGCGCGCGAGGTGGCAAACTGACTCGCGTGAGCGATCCCTCGCGCAGCGGCGGCTGCCTCTGCGGTGGCGTGCGCTTCGAGCTCGCGGAGGCAGCCCGGGACGCGGGCTACTCTGCCACTGCACCCGCTGTCAGCGCCGCACGGGCGCCGCGGCCTCGGCACAGGCGCGGATCGACGGCCGCACCTTCCGCCTGCTCCGGGGAGAGGAGCTCGTCAAGGCCTGGCGCCATCCGGACGGCGGCTTCGAGAAGTGCTTCTGCCGCGAATGCGGGGCGCACCTGTTCAGCCGGAACCCTGACGACCCCACCCAGATGAGCGTGCGGCTCGGCGCCTTCGACGGCGATCCCCGGGTGCGTCCGAGCTGGCGAGCGTACGTGGCCTACGCGGCGGACTGGGAGCCCGTGCCCGACGACGGGCTCGAGCGCTTCGCCGAGGCGAAGCCGCGGAGCTGAGCCACGGGAGCGGCGCGCTGAACCTCGAGCTGGAGCGCGCCCTGCCCGCCGTCGCGTCGGTCGTGTTCGAGGCGTTCACCGATTCGGCGGAGCTCGCGAGGTGGTGGGGCCCGAAGGGCTTCACCATCCCGCGCCTGGACTTCGACCCTCGCGTCGGGCGCAGCTACAGCATCGAGATGCAGCCGCCCGAGGGAGATCCCTTTCACCTCACCGGGGAGTTCCGCGAGGTGGATCCGCCCACGCGCCTCGCCTACACGTTCAGGTGGGTGCCTCCGGATCCCGACGACGTCGAGACGCTGGTCGAGCTCACGTTCAGGGACCTCGGCGAGTCCACGGAGGTGGCGCTGAGTCAGGGCGCGTTCACGACCGAGGCGCGCCGCACGCTCCACAGGGACGGGTGGACGGACTCCTTGGACAAGCTGGAGGCGCTCCTGTCGCGGGCGTGACCGCGAACGGCGGCACCCGTCACCAGCCGAGCGTGCCCGGCGCCCCCTTGAACGGCCCGACGAGGTCGGCCGTGATCCAGCCGCCGTAAAAGTCGCCCTCCTGGGCCTGGACGCGCTCGTCGTCCAGCCAGGCGGCGTCCACGCGGCCGGGGTAGAAGGCGACGTGGTCGCGCAGCATCTCGTAGCCCGGCGAAGGGCTCGGATACGTCCAGCCGACGGCCCGAACCCGTCTCGAGCCGACCCTCGCGTCGAGGTACCGTGCGGCGCCCTTGAACTCGCACCAGGTCGGGCGTGCGTCGCTCGGAGCGAGGAGATCGCCACGCACGTCATCCGAGGGCACGTAGACCGTCGGCGGGTGGCTCGTCTCGAGCACGCGCAGCGCACGCGCCGAGTCGGCCAGGAGCTCGCCACCGAGCTGCACGCGAACGCGGCGCTCGCACGCCGTCACCGCGGGCGGTCGCGGGTAGTGCCAGACGCGCTCCATGGTCGCGGTACGGTCGCGCCGCGCGAGCGGCTCGTGGCGCGCCGAACGGCCCTGCTCGCGGCCCGGATAGGATCGGTGCATGACCGACCCGATACGTCTGCAGGGACTCCACGTAGCGATCACGGGCGGCGCGCGCGGGCTCGGCGCCGCGACGGCCGAGCGGCTTCGCCGGGAGGGCGCCCGGGTGACGCTGGGCGACGTGGACGTGGCGGCGGTCGAGGAGACGGCGGCGCGGCTGGGGGCCGTAGGGCTGCCCGTCGACGTCACGAGCCGCGAGTCCTTCACCGCCTTCCTCGACGCCGCCGAGGCGGATCATGGCCCGCTCGACGTCCTCATCAACAACGCCGGGATCATGCCGATCGGCCCGTTCCTCGATGAGCCCGACGACGTCGCGCGGCGCCTGTTCGACATCAACGTGCACGGCGTGATCCTCGGGATGAAGATCGCCCTGCCGCGCATGCTCGCTCGCGGCAGCGGGCACATCGTGAACCTGGCCTCGGCCGCCGGGCGAACGGCGTCGCTGCCCGGCGAGGCGACCTACGTCGCCACGAAGCACGCCGTCGTAGGGCTGAGCGAGGCCGTGCGGTGCGAGCTCGAGGGCACGGGCGTCGGCGTGACGACGGTGCTGCCGAACCTCGCGAACACGCGGCTCGGCTCCGGGATGCGCTCGGCGCGCGGCATGAAGAAGCTCGAGGCCACGGAGATCGCGGACGCGATCGTCGAGGGCCTGCGCGAGCGTCGCGCCGAGGTGTATATCCCGCGCTCGCTGCGCCCGCTGACCGTGCTCGACCTCGCGCTGCCGCGTCGGGCCAAGCGCGTGGTCCACCGCGTATTCGGCACCGACCAGATCGCGCAGGACTTCGAGCACGCCGGCCGAGCGGCGTACCAGGAGGCGGCGGGGCGCCCGCTGCAGGAGCCCGCCCGCCGCGGCTAGAGCGGCGCCGAGCGGCCGCGGCGACTCGCCCGGCCACGAGCGGCCATCATTGCCCGCCGTGAGAGCCGAGAGCGTCGCCGACGGGTTGCTCGAGCAGGACGTGGCCTTCGCGGGCCTGGCCGCGCAGGCGGAGCTCGTACGGCGCGGCGGGGCCTCCGCGCGCGAGCTGGTCGAGCTCGCGCTCGCGCGGATCGAGCGGCTCGACGGCGAGCTCAACGCGTTCGGCGCCGTCTTCGCCGACAGCGCGCTCGCGGACGCCGCGCGCGCCGACGAGCGCCGCGCGCGCGGCGACCGGGCGCCGTTGCTGGGCGTGCCGGTGGCGGTGAAGGACGAGATCGACATCGCGGGCGAGGTGACCAGCCGCGGAACCGGGGCGATCGCGGACAGGGCGACCGCCGACGCCGAGATCGTGCGCCGCCTGCGCGACGCCGGGGCGATCGTGATCGGCAAGACCACCATGCCCGAGCTCGGGCTGTGGTCGTTCACCGAGTCGGTGACCTGGGGCGTGACGCGCAACCCGTGGGATCTCGAGCGGACCCCCGGCGGCTCGAGCGGCGGATCCGCGGCGGCCGTCGCGGCGGGCCTCGTGCCGGCCGCCATCGGCGCCGACGGCGCCGGCTCGATCCGGATCCCGGCCGCGTGCTGTGGCACCTTCGGCATCAAGCCCCACATCGGCCGCGTGTCGCGCGCGCCACACGACCGCGACGGAAGCCATTGGATCTGCTTCGGCCCGCTGACCCGCTCGGTGCTCGACGCCGCGATCCTCCTCGACGTCATCACGACCCCGGCGGCGGGCGCCGATCCCGGCGGCTTCGAGCGCGCCGCGCGCGAGCCGCCGGCCCGGCTCCGCGTGGCCGTCTCCGACGCCTTCCCCGCCGGCACGCGCGGCACGCTGTCCGACGACGTGGCGGACGCCCTGCGCGGCACGGTCGGGCTGCTGCGCTCGCTCGGGCACGAGGTCGTAGAGCGCGACATCGACTTCCGCCCCCGCGACGTTCCGGTGCTGCTCGGCCTGATGTTCCGCGGGATCCGCGACTTCGTGCAGGAGATCGACCGGCCGCAGCGACTCGAGCGCCGCAGCCGTGCGCTCGCTCGCTCGGGCGCGCTCGTCCCCGACGCGGTCCTGAAAAGGCTGCTCGGAGCGGAGCTCCGCATGCACGAGCGGGTCGGGCGCCTGTTCGACGAGCACGACGTCCTCCTGACGCCAGCCATGTCGCACCCCGCCGTGCCGGCCGGGATCATGGAGGGCCGCGGCGCGACCGTCACGTTCGCCTGGCAGACCGGCTGGGTGCCGTTCAACGTCCTCTGGAACTCGACCGGCCAGCCCGCCGCCTCCGTCCCGGCCGGGATGTCAGAGACGGGCCTGCCGCTCGCGGTCCAACTGGTCGCTCGGCCCCACGACGAGGCGACGCTGCTCTCGCTGGCAGCGCAGCTCGAGCGCGAACGACCCTGGACGAGCCTCCGCCCGCCGCTCTCGTAGACGGCAGGAGATGGTGCCGGTGCGTCGTAAGCGCTCGTTACCGTGGCCTCGGGGTCCAGCACAGCCGAGCGCGAGGCGCTCGGACGGCTCGATGGAGGCCGGCGCGGCGCGCGAGCCCGAGGGCTTCGCATCCTGGTCGTGGCGACCCTCGTCGTCGCCGCGCTCGGAGCCTGGGAGCTGGTCGCCGAGCCCGGCCGGACGCGGCCGGCGTCGCCTGCGGCGGAGCAGCCTCTCGCGGATGCGAAGCACGCCGCCGCGCCGAGGCAGGCTGGCGCCCCGGCAGCGTCACCTCAGCCGACCGGCGCCATCAACCCCGACGTCCCCGGGCTGACCACCTTCCGCGGCAACCTCACGCGCTCCTACCACGGCGAGGGCCCGGTGCCGCGACGGCGCCCGCGGGTGCTCTGGCGCTACCCGAGGAGCGGCGGAATGTGCGCCGCCTCCACGGACGAGTCGGGCACGCACGAGTGGTGTGGCGTGGGGTGGACCGGCCAGCCCAACGTGATCCCGCACGGCGACGGCAAGCTCGAGCTGCGCTTCGGCGCCTACGACACGAACTACCACTTCCTCGACGCGCGAACGGGACGGCAGCTGCGCCCGGACCTCGACACCGGCGACCTCGCCAAGGGCTCGGCCACGTCGGATCCGGACGGATACCCGCTCTACTACGCCGGCTCGCGCGACAACCTGTTCCGGATCGTGGCCCTCGACCGAGGGCGTCCCACCGTCCTCTGGTCGCTCGACGCCGACTCGAGCGTCCCCGACCCGGTCTGGAACAACGACTGGGACGGCGCCGCGCTCGTGGTGGGCGACTACCTCATCGAAGGCGGCGAGAACTCCTGGCTCCACGTGATCAAGCTGAACCGTGGCCGAGCCGCGGACGGCAGGGTTCGCGTCCGTCCACGCGTCGTCGCCACCCTGCCGAGCTGGGACGAGCAGCTCGAGCGGGACGCGCCCGGCAGGCACTTCTCGATCGAGAACTCCGTCTCCTTCCGCAATGGGGTCGTCTACTTCGCCAACTCGGCCGGGCTCGTGCAGGGATGGGACATCTCCGACGTGCTGCACGGAGGTCGTAGGGCGAAGCGCGTCCTCCGCTTCTGGACCGGCGACGATACGGACGCCTCGATCGTGATCGACGACGACGGGTACCTGTACGCGGCGAGCGAGCTCGAGAGCTTCAACGCCCGCTCGCGCGAGGTCGGCCAGCTCATGAAGCTGGATCCGCGCCGGCCCGGACGGCCGCTCGTCTGGTCCGTGCCCATCAGGGAGACGGACGGCGAGAAGGGCGGCTCCTGGTCGACCCCGGCGCTCGACGGCGACATGGTCTACGTCGCGACGAACGCGGGCGGCCTGCTCGGCGTGCACCGCCGGCGCGGGACGGTGCGCTGGCGCATCGACCTCCCCGGACCGACGTGGAGCTCGCCGGTCGTGGTCGACGACGTGCTGCTCCAGGGCGACTGCGACGGCTTCCTCCACGCCTACGACCTCGGCGATCGGCCGCGCAGGCCGCGCGAGCTCTGGCGGGTCGAGCTCGGCGGCTGCATCGAGGCTACGCCGGCCGTCTGGAAGGGCCTCATCTTCGTCGGCACGCGCGCCGGGGCCATGTACGCGCTCGGCACGCGGCGACGCTGAGCTCGCCAGCCCCTGGTTCAATGGCCGCATGACCCGTCGTGTGGCCCCGGCTCTCGCGGTCGCGCTCCTCGGGCTGCTCGTGCTCGCCCCCGTCGTGCTCGCGGCGGCCGGCGGCGGCTCCTCCGGCTTCGGGGGCGGAGGCGGCGGCGGCTTCGGGGGCGGCGGCGGAGTCTCGGGTGGCGGGGGCTCGCCGGGTTCGAGCGATGACGGCGGCGCCGGCGTGTTCCTTCTCGTCCTGCTCGTTCTCGGCTTCGCCGCCTTCCTGCTGATCGGCGCGATCGGCGGCATGCGCTACCGGCGCAGGCGCCGCGGGCGCGTCGAGCGGGTGCGCGCCGCGGCGGCCGAGGCCGCCGAGGACGACGCCTACCTCGCCGCCGACGCCGTCGGCGAGAGCGCCAAGACGCTGTTCGTGTCCTGCCAGCAGGCCTGGGACGCGCGCGATCGCGAGCGGCTCGCCGAGCTCGTGGGCGGGGACCTCATGGTCGAGTGGCGCCGCCGCCTGGACGACTTCGACCGCAAGGGCTGGCACAACCGGGTCAGGGTGATCGGCGGTCCCGAGGTCGAGTACGTGGGGCTCGTGAACCGCGAGGACGACTCGGAGGACCGCGTCGTGGTTCGCATCGAGGCGACGCTCGACGACTACGTCGAGGACCGCCACGGCAGGCGCATCAAGAGGAAGGGCTCCTCCGACACGACCACCACCATCGAGGAGTACTGGACGCTGGCTCGACGGCGCGACGCCTGGATGGTGGTCTCGATCGAGCAGCGGGCCGAGGGCGACCACCACCTCGACGACCGGATCGTCGCCGTTCCCTGGAGCGACGACGAGCTGCTGCGCGACGAGACGCTGGTCGAGCGGGCGGCGGCCGACAAGGCGCTCGACGGCTTCAGGATCGCCGAGCTCGCCGACTTCGACCTCGCGGACGACGCCCGCGCGCAGGCGCTCGATCTGTCGCTCGCCGACGGCCGCTTCGCGCCCGACGTGCTCGAGGCCACGGCGCGCCGGGCCGTCGCCGCCTGGGCCGAGGCGGTGGACGGCGACGACGCCGCGCTCGAGGAGGTGGCCACGCCCGAGGCGGTGCGCATGCTGCTCCACCCCGAGGGCGAGCGCACGCGCGTGGTGGTGCGCGGCCCTCGCGTCGACAGGCTGCGCCTCGTCCGGCTCGAGCCCGACGCGGAGCCACCCACCATGACGGTGGAGGTGACAGTCCGCGGACGTCGCTACAGCGAGGACCGCGACACGGCCGCCGTCATCTCCGGCAGCCAGTCGAGCGAGACCCGCTTCTCAGAGCGCTGGACGCTGGCCCTGAACGGCTCGGACGAGACGCCCTGGAGAATCGTCGACGCCGACACCGGCGCCGCCAGGGCCTAGGTCCGCCGACCGACCACGCAGCTCGTGGAGCGTGAGCGAGGCCGGCCGCCTCAGCCCTTCGCCCAGACGTGCGCGCCGCCCCAGTCGACTACGACGACCGGCTCGTCGCCGACCACCCAGGCATCGTGGCCGGGAGGCAGCATGCTCACCTCACCGGGGCCGATCTCGAGCTCCGTGCCGTCGGCCATGCGCACCCCGAGGATGCCCGCCGCATGGAACTGGAAGTGCGGCGCCTCGCACAGCTCGGTTCCCACCTTCTCCTTGAGGTGGGTCGTCCAGCGCCAGCCCGGTTGCAGCGTGTAGCGACCTACCTCCCGGCCTCCTATCTCGACGATCTCGCCCTGCCCGAGTGGAAGCTCGCGGACCTCGTCCGGCGAGCTGAAGGCCTTGTGCTCTGCGCTCACGGCAACCCCCCTCCCAGTACGAACCACCGACCCCGGGCCGACCGGCCCACATTCCCGACCCTACGCTCAGCGCGGCGGGTCTCGCAAGCGCCGAAGGGGCCGGTGCTGTGAGCGACATCGGCGGAGGCCAAGGCCCGAGCGCCAGCCTGTAGCGTCCCGAACCAGCGGACCCTGCCCTCGAGCTCGGGAGGAAGGATGGCGCAGGAGCTTCAGATACGTGGCAGCCGGGAGCGCGTCAAGCTGCGCAGCCCGTGGGCGGCCGCGCTGCTGCCGGTCGTGACGCTCGGCATCTACCACATCGTGTGGTGGTACCGAGTCAACAAGGAGCTGCAGGAGCTCGGCCGCGCGCGCGGCTACGACCTCGGCCAGAATCCGGTCAACTCGCTGCTCGCCGTCTTCCCGGGCGGGTTCATCATCGTGCCGCCGCTCGTCAGCTACTGGCGCGGCACCCGGCGCATGCAGGCGGCCGCGCGGGTGGCGGGGCGCGAGCCGCTGAACGGCTGGATCGCGCTGATCCTCTTCTTCGTCATCTCGATCGGCCTCTGGGCCTACCAGCAGAGCGAGCTGAACCGGGTCTGGCTCGCAGAAGCCGAGCCGCTCGAGGGCGAGCCGCCCCCTCCAGCGCTCGAGCATGGCATGCCGCCCCGCTTGTCGGAGGAGCCCGAGGCTGCCGCGCCATCGCCTTCGGAGGACCGACCCGAGGAGGGCCCGCCGGCCGAGCGCTAGGCGCCCAGATGTCCGTCTTCATCGCGCGCGAGAGCAGCCGTCCGTTGGGCGAGCTGCCCGAACGCGTCGCGATATCGGTGGTGACGATGGGCGACCTTCAGCTCGGCGTTCTCAGCGCCACGGACCCGGGGCGCCGCGCACGTCGGGCGGACACGCTGGCGCTCGCGCGCACCGCCGACCCGCTTCCCATCGGCGAGGCCGTCATCGTCACCTGGGCACGCCTGGTGGCCGACTGCCAAGCCGCCGGCGTAGGGCGCACGGTCAAGCTCACCGACGCCCTCATCGCGGCGACCGCGGTCGAGCACGGGCTGCCCGTCGTCACCCAGGACGACGACTTCGACGTCATCGCCAGTGCACACAGGGCGCTGACCGTCGCGCGCGTGTAGCCACCGCCGGCGCGGCCGAGCCATGGCCGCCCTGGCGGGCGAGGGCCGCTCGCGTGATCGAGTTGCTTTGCTAGGGCGCAGCGATGACGCTGCTCGCGGACCTCGTCACCGCCTCGCAGGACGTGCGCCAGACGAGCTCCCGCTCCGAGAAGGTCGCCGTGCTGGCGGAGCTGTTGGGGCGGCTCGACCCGGACGAGGTCGCGGTGGCGGTCGGGTTGCTCGCCGGCGTGCCGCGGCAGGGCCGGGTCGGGGTCGGCTACTCGACGATCTACGGGACCGAACGCGAGCCGGCGGGGGCGCCGTCGCTCACGATCGACGATCTCGACCGCGCCATCGCCGCCGTCCAGGGCACGACGGGCAGCGGGTCGGCGGCGAGCCGCAGGCTGATCCTCGAGGAGCTGCTCGGCAGGGCGACAGCGGAGGAGGCCGACTTCGTGAGGCGGCTGTTCACGGGCGAGCTGCGGCAGGGCGCGCTGGCCGGGCTGATGGTGGACGCGATCGCCACGGCGGCCGGGGTGTCCGGCCAGCTCGCGCGCCGCGCGCTGATGCTGTCGGGCGATCTCACGCGCACGGCCGCGATCGCGGTCTCGGACGGCGAGGAAGGGCTTCGCGCGGTGAGGCTCGAGCTCTTCCGCCCCATCCTGCCGATGCTCGCCTCGACAGCCGCGAGCGTGCCGGAGGCGGTCGGGAGCTTCGCCCGCTCGTCGGTCGAGTGGAAGCTCGACGGGATCCGGATCCAGATCCACCGGCGGGCGGACGAGGTACGCGTCTACACCCGCAACCTCAACGAGATCACCCATACGCTGCCGGGGATCGTCGCGGCGGTGCGCCGCCTGCCGGTGACCGAGGCCGTGCTCGACGGCGAGGCGCTCTGGATGGGCGAGCACGGCCCGGCCGCGTTCCAGGACACCGTCTCGCGAATCGACGCCAGCGCGCCGCCCGAGGGTGTGGTCACCTTCCTCTTCGACCTCCTGCGAGTGGACGGCGGCGACCTGCTCGACGCGCCGCTCGAGGAGCGCTCGGCGCGGCTCGAGGCGATCGCGCCGCAGCTCAAGATCCCGAGCGCGCTCACGTCCGACCCCGAGGCGGCGGAGCGCGTCCTCGAGTCGGCGCTCGACGCCGGGCACGAGGGCGTCGTCGTGAAGGACGCCGCGTCGCTCTACTCGGCCGGCCGGCGCGGCAAGGCGTGGCGCAAGGTGAAGCCGGTGCGGACCTACGACCTCGTCGTGCTGGGCGCCGAGTGGGGACACGGCCGCCGACGCGGCTGGCTCTCGAACCTCCACCTGGGCGCCCGCGACCCCGCCGGCGGCGACTTCGTCATGGTGGGGAAGTGCTTCAAGGGGCTCACCGACGAACTGCTCGAATGGCAGACGCGGGAGCTCCTCGCGCGCGAGACCGGCCGGCGCGGGATCGCGGTGCTCGTCCGCCCCGAGCTCGTCGTCGAGATCGCGCTCGACGGCGTGCAGTCATCGACCCGCTACCCGGGCGGCGTGGCGCTGCGCTTCGCGCGCGTGAAGCGCTACCGGCCCGACAAGAGCGCCGCGGAGGCCGACACGATCGACGCGCTGCGCGCGCTCCTCAGCCGCACCCCGTAGTCCGGCGAGTTCTAGAGGCGCCGCTCGATCTTCAGCTCGCACATGTCTACCGAGACCCGCGTCCCCGGCGTCTCCGAGGGATCCATGGCGGCGAAGGTCTCGGCGCCAACGCGCATGTCCTCGGCGCTGTCGAAGTGCTGGAGCACCACCGCCGTCCCCTGCTCCTCGTCGAACATCATCTGGAGGCCCTTGGCCGGCACGCCGGGCGGCGGTCCGCCCGACTCCTCGATGCGGGCCAGCGCTGCTTCGACCCGCTCGGCTGTCACGTCGGTGAACCTGACAACGCGTACGTACACGTCAACCTCCCCCTCGTCGACCCGCGCCGAGCTTAACCGCGGCGGCCCGACGAATTCCACCCAGAACGGCCTTCGTCCGAGGCTCGTCAACCCGACGAGCAGGCAGGGGATGGCGCGAGTCTGGCGTCTCGCCGACCGGCGGCAAGGGGCGCACGGATCCGCCCGGCTGGCCAGGCCGGATCGCCGCTGCGAGCATGGCCGCGTGACGGTGCTCGCGGTGGAAACTCCTCACGGGCAGGCGAACGTCCACCTGCGCCCCGCCGACCGGCCCAGGGCGGCGCTCGTCCTCGGGCATGGCGCGGCCGGCGGCGTGGCGTCGCCGGACCTCGTGGCAGTCACGGACGTCGCGCTCTCGGAGCGATTCACCGTCGCGCTCGTCGAGCAGCCCTACCGCGTCGCCGGCCGCCGCTCACCCGCCCCGGCGCGCCAGCTCGACGCCGCCTGGGCCGCCGTGGTCGAGCACCTGCTGGCGGGCGAGCTGTGCGGCCTGCCGCTCGTCGTCGGCGGCCGCTCCCTGGGGGCGCGAGTGGCCTGCCGCACCGCGACGGCGACCGGGGCCATCGGGGTGCTGTGTCTGGCGTTCCCGCTGCTGCCCCCGCGCCGGGGAGGAGCGACGGCGGCCCAGAGCCGCCTTCCCGAGCTCGACGAGGTGACGGTCCCGACGCTGGTCGTGCAGGGCGCGAACGACCGCTTCGGCATGCCGCCCGCCACCGCGCGCCGCCGGGTGGCGGAGGTGCCCGGCGACCACAGCTTGAGGACCGATCTGGAGGCGGTGGCCGCGGCCGTGCGGGACTGGCTGCCGGGCGTGGCGAGTCAGGCGAGACGCCACGCCGCGCGGCGATAGGCATCCGGCCCGACGATCTACGACGGACGACTTGTCATAGTGCCGCGGACACCGAGCGATTCAGGAGGTTGGATGGACTTCAAGAGCCTGCAGCGAAAGGCGAAGGAACTCATCGACAGGCGCGGCGGCAGCGAGGCCCTCAAGGCGGACGCCGAGGAGCTCAAGGACATCGCCAAGGGCCCCGGCAGCGCCACCGACAAGGCCAAGCGGGCGGCCGACGCCCTGAAGGACCCCGGCTCCCGGGGCCGTGACAGGCCCGCAGGAGAGCACCCGCCCGCAGCCGACACGCCCCGCGCCGACAAGCCCGCAGCGGACACGCCCGCACCCGGCACGCCGTCCGCCGGCACACCCCGCGCCGACACGCCGCCCAGCGACGCGCCGCCCGCCGGTCCGGACCGCTGAGCCTCGCGCCCGGCCGGGGGGCGGCGCCCCCCCCCCCCCCCCCCCGGGGCCGCGCCCGGGGGGGCCCCCCCCCCCCCCGGGGGGGGGG
>JBLNDU010000223.1:0-2671 GCA_050261935.1 Nocardioidaceae bacterium
GCGCTCGTGATGGCGGGCGTCATCGCGGCGATGAAGGGCTTCCGCACCGACGAGGGCAAGGAGCTCGGGGACGTGATCCTCGGCAAGCTGAAGGAGGCGGTGCGCAAGGTCGAGTTCTGAGCGGGGGGCGTGCTCCGCGCCGGACCACGGGTGGGCTGCATTTGTGTCGGCATTCGATACGAACGCAGCCCACCGACAGCGCCACCTCCTGCTTGACGGCGCAGACGCGAAAAGGCGGGGTGAGTCGGGACCGTCGCGGTTCGCGCTTTGCGTGCGAACTGCCGCTCCGGCGGCCGGCGCCCGGCGCGGCCCGAGCGGCCTGCGACCATGTGCGGCCGTGCCCGGCCCCGACCGCTCGCTCCCGATCGCCGTCTTCGACTCCGGCGTCGGCGGCCTAACCGTCCTGCACGAGTGCCTCGTCTCCCTGCCGCACGAGGACTTCGTCTATCTCGGCGACACCGCCCGCTTCCCCTACGGCGACCGCACATCCGAGCAGCTCGAGGCGTTCGCCCTCGAGCTGGCGGGCGTGCTGCTCGAGCGTGGCGCCAAGCTCCTCGTGGTGGCCTGCAACTCCGCCACCTCGGCGGCGCTCGAGGCGCTCCGCGCCGAGCTCGCGGGGCGGGTGCCGCTGGTCGGCGTCGTGCGGCCCGAGTCGCGGCTCGCGGCGGCCGCCACGCGCAACCGTCGTGTGGGTCTCCTCGCCACGCCCGCCACCGGGGCGAGCGGCGCCTACGCGCGCGCGGTCGCGCACGCGGCGCCCGGCGCCGAGCTCCACGCGGTCGCCATCGCCGAGCTGGCGCCGCTGATCCAGCAGGGCCGCGACGTCGACCTCCGCGTCGTCGAGTGCGTCGAAGCGGCCTGCGGGCCGCTCAGGCAGGCGGGCGTCGACACGGTGATCCTCGGGTGCACCCACTACCCGCTCGTGCGGCCCGTGCTCCAGCGGGCGCTCGGGCGCGCCGTCACGATCGTCAGCTCGGGCGAGGCGATCGCCGCAGAGGTGGAGGACACCCTGCGCGCCGCCGGGCTCGAGAACGACGAGCGCCGCCGCGGCGACTACCGCTTCCTCGCCTCGGGCGACCCGCAGGAGTTCCGTCGGCTCGGCACCCGCTTCCTGCAGCTGCCGATCGGCGACGTGGAGCACGTCGAGGTGGCCGACCCGGCCGAGCTGCGCCGGAGGGCGGCGTGAGCGGCGGGCCGGGCACGAGGGCCGACGGCCGCGCGCCGGACGAGCTGCGCGAGCTGTCGCTCGAGACGGGCTTTGTGCGCACCGCCACCGGCTCGGCGCTGATCGCCGCGGGCGGCACGCGCGTGATCTGCACGGCCAGCGTGGCGGAGGACGTGCCGCGCTGGATGGCGGGGAAGGGGCGCGGCTGGGTCACCGCCGAATACGGGATGCTGCCCGCCTCGACCGGCGAGCGCCGACAGCGCGACGCCACCCGCGGTCGCCTCGACGGCCGCACGGTCGAGATCCAGCGGCTCATCGGGCGCTCGCTGCGCGGCGTGGTCGACTTCGCCGCGCTCGGCGAGCGCACCGTCTGGATCGACTGCGACGTGCTCGAGGCGGACGGCGGTACCCGCTGCGCCGCTATCACGGGCGGGTACGTGGCGCTCGAGCTGGCGCTCCGGCGGCTCGTCGCGGCCGGTGCGCTCGACCGGACGCCGCTCACCGGGTCGGTGGCCGCCGTCTCGTGCGGCGTGGTCGACGGCCGGGCGCTCCTCGACCTCGACTACACGGAGGACTCGCGCGCCGAGGTGGACGCCAACGTCGTCATGACCGGCGACGGCGGCCTCGTCGAGGTACAGGCCACCGCGGAGCGGACGCCGCTGTCGCGCGCGTCGCTCGACGAGCTGCTGGCGCTCGCTGGGCACGGAATCGAGCAGCTCCGCCTGGCCCAGGAGGAGGCGGTGGCCGCGGCGGTGCGCTGACCGTGCGGCTCGTCCTCGCCTCACGCAACGAGCACAAGCTGCGCGAGCTCGGAGCGCTCCTGCGTCCGCACGAGCTCGAGCCGCTTCCCCCGCACGTCGAGCTGCCGCCGGAGACGGGGGAGACCTTCGCCGACAACGCGCTGCTCAAGGCGCGTGCCGCGGCGGTAGCCACGGGACGGCCCGCGGTCGCGGACGACTCCGGAATCGAGGCCGCCGCTCTCGGCGGCCGCCCGGGCGTGCGCTCGGCGCGCTACGCCGGCGAGGGAGCCAGCGACGCGGCGAACCTCGCCAAGCTGCTGCGGAAGGTGCCTCCGAACGGCGACCGGCGGGTGGCTTACGTCTGCGCGCTCGCGTACGTCGAGCCGAGCGGCGCCGGGGTGCTCGTCGAGGGGCGCTGCGAGGGCACGCTCGCCCCCGAGCCGCGCGGGACGGGCGGCTTCGGCTACGACCCCGCCTTCCTGCCCGCCGACCGTGACGACGGTCGCACGATGGCGGAGCTCGAGCCGGCCGAGAAGGACGCGATCAGCCACCGCGGTCGCGCCGCGCGCGCGCTGCTCGAGCGGCTGCCCGGTTGAGCTCGGGATCCGCTCGCCGGCCGAGCGCCGCGCGGATCGTGCAGCCGGGCCAGCGTCGGGCGGCGCGCGGCCACGCAGCTCTGCGAGCGTGGCCGGCGCTCGGGCGATGCAGCCGTGGCGAGCGCGGCGGCCCGCCGCCCGCGGCGCTCAGCCGTGCGAGCGCCGCGGTG
>JBLNDU010000224.1:0-6554 GCA_050261935.1 Nocardioidaceae bacterium
GGGGGGGGGGGGGGGGCCCGCGGGGGGGGGGCGGCCGGCCCGGGGCGGCCGGGGGGGGGGCCCGCGGCCGGGGGCGGGCGCTGCGCAACGGGCTGCGGGACCTGCGGCGCCTGCGCGAGGACCCGCGCGCGGTGCGTCAGCGCGAGCTGAGCCTGCGGAGGCTGCGGCGTCAGGCCGCCGAGCCGTCGCCCGGACTGCGCGGCGCGGACGAGGCGATGCTCGACTACCTGCTCGGGGCGGACCGGTGAGGGGACGCGCGCGCGCCAGCCTGGCGGCGAGCCCGGTGCTGGTGGGCGCCGTGGCGGTGCTCATCGCGATCGTCGCGGTCTACCTGTCCTACAACGCCAACTCGGGGCTCCCGTTCGTGCCCACCTACGACCTCGAGGCCGAGCTGCCGAACGCCGCCAACCTGGTGCCGGGCAACGACGTGCGCATCGGCGGCGCGCGCGTCGGCACCGTGTCGAAGATCTCGGCCGAGCAGGGGAGCGACGGCCGCGTCTACGCCCGTCTCCGGCTCGAGCTCGACAAGGACCTCGAGCCGCTGCCGGTCGACACGACGATGATCGTGCGGCCGCGCTCGGCGCTCGGGCTCAAGTACCTGGAGCTCGAGCCGGGCACGGCGAAGGCCGGCCTCGAGCCGGGCGCGACGATCCCGGTCAGCCGGGCGAGGCCGCGGCCGGTCGAGCTCGACACCGTGCTCAACATGTTCGACGCGCGCACGCGCACGGGCGCGCGCGGCATGCTCCGCGGCTTCGGCGACGCGCTCGCCGGCCGCGGCGAGAGCCTCAACGCGGCGATCGCCGAGCTCCGTCCGCTGCTCGACGACCTCCAGCCGGTGGCGCGCGACCTCGCCGACCCGAGCACGCGGCTCGCCCGGCTCGTGAGCGCGCTCGCCGCCGCCGCCCGCGAGGCGGCGCCCGTCGCGGAGCAGCAGGCCGAGCTGTTCGCGAACCTCGACGTCACCTTCGCCGCGCTCGCGGGCGTCGCGCGGCCGTACCTCGGGGAGGCGATCTCGGAATCGCCGCCCACGCTCGCCGCCGCCACCGAAGGGTTTCCGCGTCAGCGCCGGTTCATCCGGAACACCACGGCGCTGCTCCGCCAGCTGCGCCCGGGCGTGCGGACGCTGCGCGGCGCCGCGCCGACGCTCGCCTCGGCGCTCGAGGCCGGCACCCGCACGCTGCCACGCGCGCCGGCCTTCAACCGCCGGCTCGCGGACGCCTTCGACGCGCTCGCCGACTTCTCCGAGGACCCGCTCGTCGAGCGCGGCATCGGCCAGCTGACACGGCTCGCGGCCTCGCTCGAGCCGACGCTGCGCTTCCTCGTGCCCGCGCAGACGCGCTGCAACTACGTGACGCTCTGGCTGCGGAACCTCTCCGACCTGCTGTCGGAGGGCGACCGGAACGGCACCTGGCAGCGCTTCATCATCATCGCCACGCCGCAGGGGCCCAACAACGAGGGCAGCCTCTCGAGCGCGGCGGCCAACGGCGGCGGGCCCGACCGGCGCGCCAACTACCTGCACCAGAACCCGTACCCGAACACGGCCGCCCCCGGCCAGACGCCCGAGTGCGAGGCCGCCAACGAGCGCTTCCTGAGCGGGCGGCGGGTGCTCGGCAACGTGCCCGGGAACCAGGGGGCGAGCACCGACGGCCAGGTCGGCGGGTCGAGCGCGGGGGCGGAGCGATGAGGGCGCGGCGCCGGGGTGACCGGCGCGCCGCCTTCTGGGTCGGGCTCGCGGCGCTCGCGCTGATCCTCGTCGCCTCGTTCCTCGCCTTCTCGAGGGATGTGCCGTTCACGCGGCCAACCGAGCTCAGGGCGGTGTTCGCGAACGCGCAGAACATCGGCTTGAACTCGCCGGTCCGGATCGCCGGCGTCGACGTCGGCAAGGTGGCGAAGCTGGAGCCCGCGGCCGGCGACGCCGAGGCGACCGTCGTGACGATGAAGCTCGAGGAGGATGCGCCGGCGATCCACGCCGACGCGCGCCTCAAGATCAGGCCGCGCATCTTCCTCGAGGGCAACTTCTTCGTCGACGTGCAGCCGGGGACGCCCGGCGCCGCCGCGCTCGGGGACGGCGACACGATCCCGCCGAGCCAGACCGCCGCGCCCGTGCAGCTCGACGAGGTGCTCGGCACGCTCAAGGCCGACACGCGCGCCGACCTCCAGGAGCTGCTCAAGGGCTACGGCGAGGCGATCGGCGGCGCGCCGCGCCCGGGCGAGGACGCCGACCAGGACCCCGCCACCAGGGGCGAGACGGCCGGCCGCTCGCTGAACGACTCGCTGCGTCACTCGGGCGAGGCGCTGCGCGGCACCGCCGTCGTGAACGAGGCGCTGCTCGGCACGGAGACGCGCGACCTCTCGCGGCTGATCGGGAGCGGCGGGCGGGTGACACGGGCGCTCTCGAGCCGCGAGGCGCAGCTCGGGGAGCTCGTGGTCAACCTCGATACGACGACCGGCGCGCTCGCGAGCCAGCAGGACGCGCTGCGCGCGACGGTGGCGCGCCTGCCCCGCACGCTCCGCGCGGCGCGCGGGTCGCTCGACGCGCTGAACGCCGCCTTCCCGCCGACGCGCGCCTTCGCGCGGGAGATCCTCCCCGGCCTCCGCGAGACGCCCGCCACGATCGACGCCGCCTTCCCCTGGATCCGGCAGGCGCGCCGGCTCGTGTCGCCCGCCGAGCTCCAGGGGCTCGCCGGCGACCTCCAGCCGGCGGTCGACGACCTCGCCCGCTTCACGGACGGCACAGTCCGCCTGCTGCCGCAGCTCGACCTGGTCGATCGCTGCATGCTCGGCGTCGTGCTGCCGACGGGCGACCAGGTGATCGACGACGGACCGCTCACGACGGGGATCGAGAACTACAAGGAGCTGTTCCAGACGCTCGTGGGCCTGTCCGGCGAATCGCAGAACTTCGACGGCAACGGCCAGTACACGCGCTTCCAGCCGGGCGGCGGGTCGACCACCGTCAGGACCGGCTCGCTGCCGATCACGGGGCCGCTGTTCGCGAACGCCCCGTTCCCGCCGCTCGGGACGCGCCCCGCCCTGCCGCGGCGGCGCCCGCCCTACAACCGCAGCCTGCCCTGCTACCGCAACCGGCGCCCGGACCTCGGATCGGCGCGGATCGGCGGCGGGCCGTGAGGCGCGCGATCCGCGCCCACCTGCGCGACTTCGTGGCGGTCGCGCTGCTCGCTCTGCTCGCCCTCGGCGTGGCGGGCTACGTGCTCGCGCACCAGCGCTTCTACCTGCCCGCCTGGGTCCCGCTGGCGGGCACCGACTTCTACGACGTGAGCGCCGAGCTCGAGACCGCCCAGGCGGTCGTGCCCGGCCAGGGGCAGAGCGTGAACATCGCCGGGGTCGACGTCGGCGAGGTCGGGAGGGTCGAGCTCGAGAACGGCCACGCGGTCGTCCAGATGCGGATCGAGCGTCGCCACGCGCCGATCTACAGGGACGCCACCGTCCTGCTGCGGCCGAAGACGGGCCTCAAGGACATGTACCTGGCCCTCGATCCCGGCAGCCCGAGCGCCGGCGAGCTGCCCGAGGGAGGTCGCGTGCCGCTCTCGCGGACGCTTCCCGACGTCAACCCCGACGAGATCCTCGCAAAGCTCGACGCCGACACGCGCGCGTACCTGCGCGTGCTGCTCAACTCCGGCGGCCAGGCCTTCGCGCCCGAGCGCCGCACGGGGGAGGGGCTCGCGGGGGACGGCGGGTCGGCCACGGCCGGCGCGCCCACCCAGAGCGCCGCCCAGGACCTGCGCGAGGCGCTCAAGCGCTTCGAGCCGACGGCGCGCGACACCCGCGCCCTCGTCGCCCAGCTCGCCCGGCGCCGACGCAACGTGCGGCGCGTCATCCACAACTTCCAGCGCCTCTCGACGGCGCTCGCCGGACGTGACCGCCAGCTCGCGGAGCTCGTCGACTCCACGAACGCGAGCTTCGCCGCACTCGCCGGCGAGGAGGCCTCGCTGAGCGAGTCCGTGCGCCTCCTGCCGGGCGCGCTCGCCCAGACCGAGACCACGCTGCGCAAGGTCGACACGCTCGCCACCGGGCTGGGCCCCACGCTCGAGCGGCTGCGGCCCGCGGCGCGCGGGCTGGGCCCCGCGCTGCGCGAGACGCGCCCCTTCCTGCGCGAGACGACGCCGGTCATCCGCACGCAGCTGCGGCCCTTCGCGCGCGACGTGCGTCCCACCGTGCGCGACCTGCGCCGCGCCGCCGAGCGGCTCGCTCCCGTCACGCCCCGGCTCACGCGGTCGCTCCGGTTCGTCAACGCGCTGCTCGACACGCTGGCCTACAACCCGCCGGGCCGCGAGGAGGGCTACCTGTTCTGGGCCTCGTGGGTGAACCACGCCGGCGCCACCCTGTTCAACACGCAGGACGCGCACGGCCCGATCCGGCGCGGGCTCGTGCTCATCTCCTGCCCGGCCTTCGACTTCCTCGACCAGATCAAGCTCGACAACCCGCAGCTCGGAATCCTCGTCCAGCTGCTCGGGGCGCCCGCCAAGAGCGAGGTCTGCCCGTCCTCGACCGCGCCGGTGGCCGCACCGTGATCAAGCACGCGCCAAGCGTCGGGCGCATCATCGTGATGGTCGCGTTCGCGCTGTCCTGCTTCGCGATCCTCGTCTTCCTCTGGCTCTCCTTCGGCGGCGCCGTGCCGCTGCAGCCGAAGGGCTACCGCATGCACGTGAGCTTCCCGGAGGCCACTCAGCTCGCGCAGGAGGCGGACGTTCGCATCGCCGGCGTCGACGTCGGCAGGGTGAGCTCGAAGCGACCCGACGCCAGCACCGGCCTGACGGACGTCACGATCGAGCTCCGGTCGGACTACGCGCCCGTCCCGCGCGACACGCGCGCGATCCTGCGCCAGAAGACGCTGCTCGGGGAGACCTACGTGGAGCTAACGCCCGGCGACCGCCGCTCGGGCCAGCTGGCCGATGGCGGCAGGTTGCCGCAGGGGCAGGTCTCGCCCACGGTCGAGCTCGACGAGATCTTCCGCGCCTTCGACCGCCCGACCCGGGCGGCGTTCTCGACCTGGCTCGACCAGCAGGGCCGCGCGGTGTCGGGCAGCGGCGAGCAGCTGAACGACGCGCTCGGGAACCTCGAGCCGTTCGCGCAGGACACGGAGCGCGTGCTCGCGGTGCTGCGCCGCCAGGAGGCGGCCACGCGCGGGCTCGTGCGCGACACGGGCGCCGTCTTCGAGGCGCTCAGCGAGCGCCGCGGCCAGCTCCGGGGCCTGATCGCGAACGCGAACCGCGTGTTCGCCACCACGGCCGCGCGCGACCGCGAGCTCGCGGCGACCGTCTTCGTGCTGCCGACCTTCCTGCGCGAGGCGCGCGCCACCACCAACCGCCTCACGCGCTTCGCGCGCCGCGCCGACCCGCTCGTGACCCAGCTGCGCCCGGCCGCCAGCGAGCTGTCGCCGACCCTGCGCGACCTGCGCGCGGTCGCCCCCGACCTGCGCGGCCTGCTGCGCGACCTCGGCCCGCTGATCACGGTCTCGCGCAGCGGCCTGCCCGCCCTCGAGCGCGTGCTGGACGACGCGCGGCCGTTGCTGGCGCGGCTCGACCCGTTCCTCCGCACGGTGATTCCGATCACGGACTACCTCGGCGTCTACCGGCGTGAGATCGCCGCATTCTTCGCGCTCGACACCGCGGCCACGCAGGCCACGGAGGATTCGCCGGCGCTGTCGCGGCCGGTGCACTACCTGCGCACGACCAACCCGCTCAACCCCGAGAACCTGGCCGGCTACCCGAGGCGCCTGCCGACCAACCGCTCGAACCCCTACGTCGAGCCGGGCGGCTCCGACGCGATCCGCCGCCAGGGGCACCTCGACGTGCTCGGGCGCTACCTCTGCCCGGGCCCGGGCCTGCTGCCCACGCTCGATCCGTCGATCGGGACGGAGCTGATCGAGCAGCTCGAGCGGTTCGCCTACAACGCCAGGAGGCAGGCCGGCGCCGCGCCGCCCTGCACCCCGCAGCGGCCGCTCGGGCGGCTCGTGCCGGGTCAGGCCGGGCGCCTCTTTCCTCAGCTGCGCGACCTGCCGGCGGTGAACCCGTGAGCCGCGAGCGCCTGACACGCGGCGCCCGCCTCGTGGCGCGCCGGCCCCTGCTCGTGCTCGCGCTCGTCGGCGCGCTTGCGCTGGCCGCCGCGGCGCTCGCGGTCCGGCGCGAGCCGGGCGCGGCCACCGGCACGCTCGTCGAGCGCGGCTCGGATGGATACGCGGCCACGGAGCGCTTCGCGCGCGACTTCGGCGAGGAGCCCGTGATCGTGCTCGTGAAGGGCCCGCTGCCGCGCACCCTGCTGAGCCCGGACCTCGGCCGGCTGCTGCGGCTCGAGGGCTGCCTGTCGGGCAACGTCCCTCGCCGCGCGCTCGCCGCGGAGCTGGCGGCCTTCCGGCGCGACCGGGCGCGCGGCCTGCCGCCCGCCTGCCTCGAGCTCGCCCGACTGCGGCCGTTCAAGGTCGTGTACGGCCCCGCCACCTTCGTCAACACCGCCGCCGCGGCGATCTCAGACGAGCTCGGGGCGCGCCGCGCCGCCGGCGCCCGCCGGGCGGGGCGGGCGGCCGACGCGGCGCGCCG
>JBLNDU010000225.1:0-9818 GCA_050261935.1 Nocardioidaceae bacterium
GACGACGTGAGCCAGATGCCGAAGAACTGGAACCGGCGCTTCAAGCACAACCGCGAGAAGATCAAGACCGGCGACGTCTACGAGCTGGCCGAGGTGGTGCGCAACCTCGCCATCCGCGAGACCGAGAAGGGCCTCTCGACGGGCGAGAAGCAGATGTACACCCGCGCGAAGAAGATCCTCGCCTCCGAGCTGATGTACGCGCTCGAGATGGAGGAGGAGGAGGCGGAGGCGCACCTCGAGGAGCTGATCACCGCGGCGCACGAGTCGCGCAACGGGTCGGCCGCCACCGCCTAGAGGAGAGGTTGACCGTCGTCGGGATCGTTCCCGCCGGCGGAACCGGCGAGCGCCTTGGCGCCGAGCGGCCCAAGGCGTTCGTCGTGATGGCGGGCCGGCCGCTGCTCGACTGGAGCGTGTCGGTCCTGCGTCGGGCCTGCGAGCGGGTGGTCGTGGCGGTGCCGCCCGGCTACGAGCGCCCGCCCGACCGCGTGACCGGCGGCGGGTCGCGCTCCGAGTCAGTGCGCAACGCGCTCATGGCCGCGCCCGAGGCGTCGGTGGCGGTCGTCCACGACGCCGCGCGGCCGCTCGTCACGCTCGAGCTCGTGGAGCGCTGCGTGGCGGCGCTCGAGCCGGGCTGGGAGGGCGCGATCGCCGCGGCGGCGATGACCGACACCGTGAAGGAGGCGGGCCCGGACGGGCGCGTGGCGCGCACCCTCGACCGCTCGACGCTCTGGCGCGTGCAGACGCCGCAGGTCTTCCGCGCCGACGTGCTGCGGCGCGCGCTCGACCGGCCGGTCGAGGAGCTCGCCGCCGCGACCGACGACGCCGCCCTCGTCGAGTCGCTCGGCGGTGCCGTGCGCGTGGTCGAGGCCCCGCCCGAGAACCTCAAGGTCACCCGCCCGGCGGACCTGCGCGTGGCCGAGGCGCTGCTGGCCGCGGCATGCTGACCGACCTGCACGTCCACCTCCGCCCGGACGAGGACGGCACGGGCGCCGAGCGCTACTTCACCGCGGCGAACGCCGAGCGCTACCGCGAGGTGGCCACGGAGCGCGGGATCGCCGAGCTCGGCGTGGCCGAGCACGTGCACCGCTTCGTCCAGTCGCTCGAGGTCTGGGGGCACCCCTGGTACCGCTACTGGGCGCGCGACGACCTCGACGCCTACTGCGGCTTCGTGCGCGAGGCGACCGACCTCCGGCTCGGGCTCGAGGTCGACTTCCTCCCGGGCCGCGAGGACCCGCTGGCGAACCTGCTCGACGGGCGCGACTGGGACTACGTGGTCGGCTCCGTCCACTTCGTCGGGGACGCCGCGCTCGACGTGCGTCCCGGGCCGTGGGGCGACTTCGACGTCTGGAGCGGCGGCCGGGCGCCGGAGGCGGTCTGGCGGCGCTACTTCGAGACCGCCGGAGGCGGTCTGGCGGCGCTACTTCGAGACGCTCGGCGAGGCCGCGCGCTCGGGGTTGTTCGACATCCTGGCGCACCCCGACCTCGTCAAGGTGTGGGGCGCGGGGGCGCCGCGGCCGGAGGGCGACCTGCGCCGCTTCTACGAGCTGGCGCTCGAGGGCATCGCCGAGTCGGACGTGGCGATCGAGGTGTCCACGGCCGGACTCCGCAAGCCGGTGAGCGAGCTGTATCCGGCGCGGGCGTTCCTCGAGCTCTGCCTCGAGGCGGGGCGGCCCGTGGCGCTCTCCTCGGACGCGCACCGGCCCGAGGAGCTCGGCTACGAGTACGAGCGCGCGGTGGACTGGTTGCGCAGGCTGGGCGTGAGCGAGATCGCCGTGCTCGAGCGGCGCGAGCGCCGCCTGGAGCCGCTCGGGTGAGCGCGCGCGTCGGCATCGGCTACGACTCGCACCGCTTCGCCGAGGGCCGACCGCTCGTGCTGGGGGGCGTCGAGGTGCCGGGCGCGGAGCGCGGGCTCGCCGGCTGGTCGGACGCCGACGCGCTCACCCACGCGGTGATCGACGCGCTGCTCGGCGCCGCCGGCCTGGGCGACATCGGCGCCCGCTACCCGGACACGGACGAGCGCTGGCGCGGCTCGGACAGCATCGCGCTGCTCGCCGACACGGCCGCGGCCGTGGCCGGTGCCGGCCTCGCGGTCGTGAACGTGGACGCGACGCTCGTCTGCGAGGCGCCGCGGCTCGGGCCGCACCGCGACGCGATGCGCGCCCGGCTCGCGGCCGCGCTCGCTGCTCCGCCCGAGCGCGTCGGCGTGAAGTTCACGACCAACGAGGGCATGGGCTTCGTCGGCCGCGGCGAGGGCGTGGCGGCGATCGCCGTGGCGGCGCTCGAGCCGGCCGGCATCGCTCCCCGGCCCGCGCGCGTCGGGCCGCCTTCCATATGAGCTCGACCGAAGCGGCGGTCTCGATCATCGGCTCGGGCTCGGCCGAGGCGGCGCTCGCCGCGCGTGCGCTGCTGTCCGGCAACGGCGTGCCACACCGCTGGCTCGACACCGAGGGCGACCCCGTCGGGCGCCTGCTCGCGGAGCGGGCCGGTCTCGGCGTCGACCGGCCGGTCGCCGTCTTCCCCGATGGCTCGAGGCTGGTCGCGCCGGACGGCTTCGTCGATCCGGTCCCGGGGCGGGCAACGGACGAGCCGGCGGAGCCGGGTGCCCTCGCCGGACGGTTACGCGACCGCCTGTCCGCTCCCGCACGTACGCCGCCCGAGCTGGTGCAGCAGTACATCGCCAGCGCCGAGTGGCGAGCGGAGCTCGCCGCTCGAGCGGGGCTGCGCACCCGCCCGGAGCGGGAGGACTGCGACGTGGTCATCGTCGGAGCCGGCCCGGCCGGCCTCACGGCCGCCGTCCACGCCGCCTCGGAGGGGCTGCGGACCGTCGTGCTGGAGCGGCTGGCGCCCGGCGGGCAGGCGGGAACGAGCGCCCGGATCGAGAACTACCCCGGCTTCCCGCAGGGCGTCAGCGGCGCGGAGCTGGTTGCCGGCGCCCACGAGCAGGCGCTGCGCTTTGGCGCGGAGGTCCTGACGGGCGTGGAGATCGTGCACACCCGTCCGGCGGACGACGGAGGCCAGGAGCTCGAGCTCAGCGGCGGCGCGCGCCTTCGTCCGCGCAGTGGCGTCATCGCCACCGGCGTCGCCTACCGCCGGCTCGGCGCCCCCGGCGTCGAGGAGCTCACCGGCTGCGGCGTCTCATACGGCTCGGTGCCGGCCCGGGCGGCGAGTCACCGCGATCAGCACGTGGTCGTCGTGGGGGGCGCCAACTCCGCGGGTCAGGCCGCGCTCCATCTGGCCCGCTACGCCCGCTCCGTGACCATGGTGGTCCGGGCGCAGTCGATCGACGTCGGGATGTCGCGGTACCTCCGTGATCGCATCGCCGCGGACGCGCGCATCCGCGTGCTCAGCGGCGCTCGCGTCGCGGCCGCCTCCGGCGACGCGAGGCTCGAGCGGGTGACGGTGACCGTTCGGGACGCCGGCGAGCGCGAGCTGCCGGCCCAGGCGATGTACGTGCTGATCGGCGGCGAGCCGCTCACCGCCGGCGTCGAGGGTTGGCTGCGCCGTGACGAGAGCGGGTTCCTGATGACGGGGCCGGACCTCGGGGGCGAGGCCGACCGGAGCTGGTGGCCGCTCGGCCGCCCGCCGCTGCCGCTCGAGTCGAGCGAGCCCGGCGTCTTCGTCGCCGGCGACGTCCGCCACGGCTCGGTCAAGCGGGTCGCGTCGGCCGTCGGCGAGGGCGCGATGGCGATCGCGCTCGTGCACGCATATCTCCGAGAGCTGGACGAGGCGCCTGGCCGGGCGCCGCGCCGCCCGAGCTGATTCGTGCCATGTCGGACCGGCCCCGGTCAGGCTCCCCGGGCCGAGGCCCGACCCGACGCGCCCGCATGCTCGCCGCGCGCCGGACTACCCTCGCGTCGTGCGTCAGGTGCGCATCCACGACACGCTGAGCGGCCGGCTCAAGCCGCTCGAGCCGCGCGAGCCCCCCAAGGTGGGCATCTACGCCTGCGGGCCCACGGTGTACGGGCGCGTTCACGTCGGCAACGCGCGCCCGTTCGTGGTCTTCGCGCTGCTCGCGCGCTTCCTCGAGCACGAGGGCTACGAGGTCACGCTCGTCGAGAACGTGACGGACGTGAACGACAAGATCTACGCCGCGGCGCAGGAGGCGGGGATTCCGAGCGCCGAGCTCGCAGCCGAGATGACGGCGCGCTACGTCGAGGACACGGATCGGCTCGGGCTCGGACGCCCCCACTTCGAGCCGAGGGCGAGCGAGTCGATCGACGCGATCGTCGAGCTGATCGCGGCGCTCGTCGAGTCGGGCCACGCCTACGCGGCCGACGGCGACGTCTACTTCCGCGTCGCGAGCTTCGAGGGCTACGGCAGGCTGTCGAACCGGCCGGCCGACGAGTTGCGCCAGTCCGAGGGCGACGACGCGGCCGCCCGCAAGGAGGCGCCCCAGGACTTCGCGCTCTGGAAGGGACGCAAGCCTGGCGAGGACACCGCCTGGCCGTCTCCCTGGGGCGAGGGGCGCCCGGGCTGGCACATCGAGTGCTCGGCGATGGCGGAGCGCATCCTCGGCCCCGACTTCGAGCTCCACGGCGGCGGCTCCGACCTCGTCTTCCCTCACCACGAGAACGAGATCGCGCAGACCGAGGCGGCCCGCGGCAAGCCGCTCGCGCGGATCTGGATGCACAACGGCATGGTCCAGATGGGCGACGAGAAGATGGCGAAGTCGGTCGGCAACATCCACCTGCTGCATCGCGCCCTCGACGAGTTCGGGCGTGACGCGCTGGTCATGTACCTCGTCGGTGGGCACTACAGGGGCCCGCTCAGCTTCTCGGAGGAGGTGCTCGACGACGCGCGCGCGGCGGCGCGGCGGGTGCGCGACTTCTCCCGTCGCCTCGACCCGGCCGGCCCGCCGCCGGAGGGGATGGACGCCTACGCCGAGCGCTTCCTCGGCGCGCTCGCCGACGACTTCAACACGCCCGCCGCGCGCGCCGTCCTGTTCGAGTGGATCGCCGAGGGCAACCGCCGGATCGACGCCGGCGCGCGGCTCGGGCCGGGGCGGCTCGGCGAGCTGCTGCACCTGCTGGGGCTCGAGACGCTGCTCGAGACGGACGCCGCAGCGCCCGGCGCCGAGCGTGCCGAGCGGCTCATGCGCGAGCGCCAGGAGGCGCGCCGGGCGCGCCACTTCGAGGCGGCCGACCGCCTGCGCGGGGAGATAGCGGAGCTCGGCTTCGAGGTGCGCGACACGCCGCAGGGACCCCAGCTGGTCCCGCACGGGTGACCGGGCCCGAGGATCGGCGCGCGCGCCCCGCGAACGCGCCGTGATCGTCTACGGGCGCAACCCCGTCCGGGAGGCGCTCCGCGGGCCGAGGCGCGTGCGGCGCGTGTGGGCGAGCGAGAGCGCAGGGCGGTTGCCCTGGCTGGGATCGGTGCCGGTGGAGCGGACGGACGCCGTGCGGCTCGCCGAGCTGGCCGGCTCGGGGGAGCACCAGGGGGTCTGCGCGGAGGTCGACCCCTACGCCTACGCCGACGCGGAAGGGCTGCTCGCCGAGCCCGAGGCGCTCGTGGTGGCGCTCGACCAGGTGCAGGACCCGCACAACCTCGGCGCGGTCGCGCGCGTGGCCGAGGCGGCCGGCGCGGCGGGCCTCGTGCTGCCCGAGCGGCGCGCGGCGGAGGTCACGCCGGCTGTCTGCAGAGCGTCCGCCGGCGCGGTCGAGCACCTGTCCGTCGCGCGCGTGCGCAACCTCGCCGACTGGCTGCGCGGGGCGAAGGCGGCAGGGGCCTGGGCGTACGGCGCGGCGCGGGCCGGCGAGCCGTACGAGCGCTTCGACTACGGCGGCAGGGCCGTGCTCGTGCTCGGATCGGAGGGCGCCGGCCTCCGCCCGCGGGTCGCCTCGACGTGCGACGCGATCGTGGCGTTGCCGATGCATGGCCGGGTCGAGTCGCTCAACGTCTCGACCGCCGCGGCGGCGCTCCTGTACGGGATCTTGCAGCTCCGCGCCCGGCGCGCTTGACAAGCGACGCACAAGGCCTGCATACTCGCGCTTCACATGACGCTGAAGTCGAGCTTTAGGGCTCGGCTCCGGCGGGGGATAGGCGCCAGGGGAGGTAGCGCGCCACCGAACTCACGAAGGGCCGGTCACCCGGGCCCGAAAGGAGCTTTCGATGGCTGCAGCACCGACCGTCAGCGCGGCGCCCGCCGTCCGCGTTGCGCGCCCGAGGCCTGAGGGCGACCTCGACGACCACTACCTGATCGCGCTCGCGAAGCAGGGTCGCAAGGACGCCTACGACCGCATCGTGAAGCGCTACCACGGCTTCGTCCGGCTCAAGGCCTCCTCCTACTTCCTGGTCGGCGGCGACTCGGACGACCTGGTGCAGGAGGGCCTCGTGGGGCTCTACAAGGCGGTGCGGGACTACCGCTGCGACCGCGAGTCGAGCTTCCGCAACTTCGCGGAGCTCTGCATCACGCGCCAGATCATCACCGCGGTCAAGACCTCCACGCGCAACAAGCACGCGCCGCTCAACGAGTACGTTTCGTTCTCGCAGACCCCGGCGGCCAGCGGCGCGGAGGGCGATCCGACCCTGGACGAGCTGCTCCCGGGGCCGTCCGTGCACGACCCCGTCAACCAGGTCATCTCGGGGGAGGAGCTGCACAGCCTCGTCGGCTGCCTCTCGAGCGTCCTCTCCGAGCTCGAGAGCGCGGTGCTGTCGCTCTACCTCGACGGCCACTCCTACGAGGCCATCGGCGAGCGGCTCGAGTGCGACACGAAGACGGTCGACAACGCGCTCCAACGCGTCAAGCGCAAGGTCGGCGCCCACCTGTCGACGCGCGCGGTGCCGCTCTAGGGGCCCTGCCGGGCAGAGCCGGAGGTCGGACTTGAACCGACGGCCTGCCGCTTACAAGGCGGCTGCTCTACCAGCTGAGCTACTCCGGCGGCGACGTGCGAGTCTACGCCGCGGGCGCCGCGGCACGCTCGATGTCGCCGTGGCCGTTCGAGGAGACGGGCACCTCGAGCGGCTCGATCGCGCGCTCGCCGTTCATGCGCCGCTCGAGCTCGCCCAGCGCGAGCCCGAACAGCAGGTGGCGCCAAGTCGCCTGGGCGAAGGCGCGGCGGTTCCCGATCAGCGGCGTCAGCTCCTCGCGCGCGGGGTGGTGCCGGTCGGTGAGCCGCCCGAGCGGCCACAGCGCGACGTGCTCCGCGAGCGCCGCCGTCGCCCCGAGCGCGAGCGGCGGCCCCGGCACGAGCGGGCGCGCCTGCGCGTACACGGCGCCGAACACGGCGCCGTTGCACATGTGCAGCGCGACTCCCGCGAGCGGCCACAGCCGGCCGCGGGTCACGAGCTTGCCGAGCAGCTCCACGTCGTCGTAGCCGCTCCCGAGTGCGCGCTTGTCGAGCGGCTGGGCGGCCGCCCAGATCGCGGCCGCCGTCATGCCCGCCAGCGCGCCGCGTGCGCTCCGCCGCAGCTCCACGAACGCAGCGTAACGCCGCGGGCCGAGGAGGCAACCGGCGCTCGCTCACAGGCCCTGGCGGCACCCCGCCCGGGTGACAGCGGCCCTGCACGGGGGCGAGCCGGCGCTCCGCCGGGTGACACCGGCGTAACGCGTCCGCCTCCTCCGGGGTAGCTCGCGGTGTGAGGCGAGGCGGTAGCGGGGAGGAGAGGCAGCTCGCGCTCCGGCACGCGCTCACGCGCGGGCGGGGCTTCAACCCGATCGTGTACCTGCTCGCGCGCTCCTTCGTGCAGGCGATGGTCGAGGTCCTGTTCCGACCGCGCCGCTACGGGAGGCGTCACGTGCCGGACGGCGCGCTCATCCTCGCCTCGAACCATCGCTCCTTCCTCGACCCCCTCGTCATCGGGTGCTCCCTGCGCCGCCGCGTCTTCTTCATGGCCAAGCAGGAGCTGTTCCGGAACCGCTTCCAGGGCTGGCTGCTCAGCCGTCTCGGCGCCTTCCCGGTCCGGCGCGGCGAGTCGGACGAGGAGACGACGCGCACGGCGCTCGAGCTTCTGGAGCGAGGTTCGGCGCTCGTGATGTTCCCGGAGGGGACGCGCATCCGGCCCGGAGCGCTCGGCACGCCGAGGCGAGGCGTGGGCCGGCTCGCGCTCGAGAGCGGCGCCCCGGTCGTGCCGGTGGCGGTGAGCGGCACCGAGCGCGCGCGCCGCGGCTGGCTCCTGCGCCCCGTGCGCGTCCAGCTGCGCTTCGGGCGACCGCTCACCTTCCCGCTCGTCGAGCGGCCCTCGCCCGGGCTGGCGCAGGCGGTGACCGAGCGCATCTGGGCGTGCATCGCGCTGCAGTGGGAGTGGCTCGGAGGCGTGCCGCCGCTCCGCACCGCAGCCGTCGTCGGCGCCGGCGAGGCGGGCACCGCGATGGCGGTGCTGCTGGCGCGCGCAGGGCTCGAGGTGCAGCTCGGGCTCGCCACGGAGGCGCGGGCCGAGCAGCTCCGCGCGACGCGCGAGGCCGGGCGTCGCCTGCCCGGCGTCCCGCCCGAGCGCCCGATCGCGGTTCGGCCGCTGGCCGAGCTCGAGCTCGCGCGCGCCGACCTGATCGTGATCGCCGTGCCGTGCGACGAGCTGCCCGCGGTGGTGGCCGAGCTAGGCGGGCGCATCGCCGCCGGGCGAAGCGCCGCGCTCGTCGTCTCGGCCGGGCTCGTGCCGCCGCTCGGCTCGACGCCGGCCGCCTACGTCGGCGCCCGCCTGCGGCTGCGCGGCGTGGCCTGCCTGGCGCGCCCGGTTGCGGAGCGCGAGGCGGTCGGAGACGCCCCGGTCGTGCTCGCGAGCGCAGCCCCCGACCTGCGGCGCGAGCTGCGAGAGCTCCTCGGGCGCGCCGGGCTCGCCGTGGAGGTCACGGACGACCTCGCCGGCACGGAGCTCGCCGTCGCGGCGGCCCCCCTGCGCGGCCCCGCCGGGTCCGCTCCGGACGCCGACGAGGCGGTCGCCCGCCACCTGTCCGCGCACGCTCTGCCCGAGGGGGTGAGAGCGGCCGAGCACGGAGCGCGGCCGCGCGCCGCGTGACCGGCGCCTCCGCGCGAGTAGGCTCCGCGTTGGGTGTCGGAGAGCGCGGACAAGGAGCGTCTCGACCGCGACTTCAGCGAGCTCTACCGCACCCACCTGCGCGACGTCTACAGCTACGCCTACTACCGGGTCGGCAACCACCACGACGCGGAGGACCTCACCGAGCAGACCTTCCTGCAGGCCTACCGGCACTTCGCCCGCGCGCAGGAGGAGTCCAACGGCCGACCGCTCCGCCCGTGGCTGATCCGGATCGCGCACAACCTGGCGGCGAACTACTACCGCGATCGCTCGCGGAAGCCGCAGACGAACCTCGACGACGCGGCCGTCGTCATGTCGCCGCACTCCACCGCCGCCGTCGTGGAGGGGCGCGAGCGGGCGAAGGAGGTGCTCACGGGCGTCTCGCAGCTGCCCGACGATCGGCGCGAGGCGCTCATCATGCGCTTCGCGCTCGACATGGACAACCGGGAGATCGCCCGGGCGCTCGGCCGCTCCGAAGGCGCTACGAAGGTGTTGATTCACAGGGCGATCAGGCAACTCGAGCAGGGACTCAAGGAGGACGAGCCGGATGACTGAGGTCGAGCGACTGCTGCGCACGGCGCTCGTGCCGGTGGAGCCCTCGGGGGCGCTCGACAACCGGCTCGAGCAGCGACTCGCGGAGATCACCGACGCGGCCGCGGACGAGCTCGCCGACTGGGAGCTCTCCGCGATGCGCGACCCGCGCAACTGGGCGCGTCCGGTCGCTGCGGTGGTCGTGGGCGGGGCGGCCGGCGCGGCCCTCGCGGGGGTGCGCGCGCGCCAGCATCAGCGCCCCCGCCAGGCGACCGGCCTGCGCGCGCGCGAGCGCGGCGCGCGCGGCGTCGCGCACA
>JBLNDU010000226.1:0-3264 GCA_050261935.1 Nocardioidaceae bacterium
GCGCCGGAGCGCGTCGTCGACGCGGAGGACGGCGGCTTCGCGACGGAGGTGTTCGGGGAGGGCCTCCACGGGCGGCGGATCGTCCGGTTCGCGCCCGACGGCGCCGGCGCGCGCGCCGCGCTCGAGCTGAGCTACGAGCCCTCGCGCTCGGGGCCGCTGGCCGCGCTCGCCGACGCCCTCGTGGCGCGCCGCGCGCGCCGCGACGCGCTCCGGCGCACGCTGCGCCGCTTCGCCATCGAGGCGGAGGAGGAGACTCGGCTGATGTAGGGTGCCGCCCGGCACGGAGGAGAGCGAGACCGGAGGGCGGTTATGCAGGTTTTCAAGGCGGCCGTCGTAGGCGCGGGCACCATGGGCGGCCAGATCGCCCAGACCATCGCGGCGGCGGGCATCCCCGTCGTCCTGAAGGACGTCAAGCAGGAGTTCATCGACGCGGGCGTCACCGAGGCGCGCAACGTCACCGCGGGGCAGATGGCGCGGCCCGTGAAGAAGGGGCGCATGACCCAGGAGCAGGCCGACGCGGCGGTCGAGGAGGTCGTCGGCCGCATCACCGGCACGCTCACCTACGAGGGCTTCGGCGACGTCGACCTCGTGATCGAGGCCGTGCCCGAGAACATGGACCTGAAGAAGCGGATCTTCGCCGAGCTCGACGCCAACACCCCGGGCCACGCGATCCTCGCCTCGAACACCTCGTCGCTCTCGATCACGGAGCTCGCCGAGGCCACGCTGCGGCCCGAGAAGGTGGTCGGCTTCCACTACTTCTTCCCGGCCTCGGTGATGCCGCTGATCGAGATCATCGAGGGCGACGAGACCGCGTCGGACACCGTCCAGGCCGTCTTCAACTTCGCCCAGGGGATCCGCAAGCAGCCGATCACCTGCGGGGAGGTGCCCGGCTTCGTCGTCAACCGGATCCTCAACTCGGCCGTCTGCGAGATCTGGCGCGAGCAGGAGGAGAACGGGCTGTCGATCAAGAAGATCGACGAGGGCGTCGCGGCGGCCAACGTCTCGCCGATGGGCCCGTTCATGCTCGTCGACCTGCTCGGGCTGGACACGGTGCTGCATGTCGCCGAGCACCTGCGCGACTCCTACGGGGACCGCTTCTACATCCACCAGGGGATGCGCAAGCTGGTCGACGAGGGCAAGCTCGGCGCCAAGAGCGGCGGCAACGGCTTCTTCTCGGCCGGCGAGCCGAACATCCCGGGCGAGGGCGAGCCCGACGCGGCCAAGCTCGCCGACCTGTTCGCGCTCAAGGCGCTGCGCGAGGCCTGCCTCCTGCTCGAGGAGCGGGTCTGCACCGTGCGCGAGATCGACCTCGGCCTCATGGCGGGCGCCGGGCTCGACCCGCGCCGCGGCTTGCTGCCGCCGTTCTGGCGGGCGGACGCGATGGGGCTCGACACCATGCTCGAGAAGATGGAGGCGCTGCAAGAGGAGTACGGCGACCGCTTCGAGCCGCCGCTCATCCTGCGCCGGCTCGTCGCGCAGGGCAAGCGCGGCGTGTCGACCGGCCAGGGCTTCTACGCCTGGCCGCAGCCGGACGAGGGCGACCAGCCAGCCACGGTCAAGCTCGAGACGCGCGGCGACATCGCGATCGCCTGGCTCCAGAACCTGCCGATGAACTCGATAGCCCCACAGGTGATCGAGGACCTGAGCGCGGTCTGGGAGAAGGTCACGAGCGGCGGCCAGGTGCGGGCGCTCGTGATCGCCTCGGGCGTGCCGGTCGTCTACTCGGCCGGCGCCGACATCAAGGCGTTCACGTCGATGGACCTTGCGGGCGGCGCGGAGCTGCTCGGCAAGGCGCACAACCTGTTCCTCGACTTCGGCCGCAACCGTGTCGGGACCGTCGCCGCGGTCAACGCGATCGCCTACGGCGGCGGCTGCGAGCTGACGATGGCCTGCGACGTGCGGATCGCCGCCGAGTCGGCGGTCTTCGGCCAGCCCGAGATCAACCTGGGCATCATCCCCGGCTTCGGCGGCACGCAGCGGCTGCCGCGCCTCGTGGGCGCCAACAAGGCGCTCGAGATGAACCTGCTGGGCGACGCGATCACGGCGGACGAGGCGCTCGTGCAGGGGCTCGTCAACCGCGTCGTGCCCGACCAGGAGCTGATGGACACGGCGCTCCACTGGGCGCGCGCGCTCGCGGAGCAGGCGCCCGTGGCCGTCGAGCAGATCAAGCAGGTGTCGGCCAAGGGCGACATCGACGAGGGCATCGAGGCCGAGAAGCAGGGCTTCGCCACGGTGTTCCAGACAGAGGACGCGAAGGAGGGCATCGGCGCCTTCCTCGAGAAGCGGCAGGCGCAATTCAAGGGCCGCTAGCCACAGCCGGCGCGACCCGCCTGGCGGAGCTGCTGCGCTCCGCCGGGCGGGCCGTCGTGCTCACGGGGGCGGGGATCTCGGTGCCGTCCGGGATCCCCGACTTCCGCAGCCCGGGCACCGGGCTGTGGGCGAACGTCGACCCGATGGAGGTCGCCCACATCGACGCCTGGCGGCGCGACCCCGACCGCTTCTGGCGCTTCTACGGCGAGCGCTTCGCCCGACTCGTCGACAAGCGGCCGAACGCCGCCCACGAGGCGATCGCCGAGCTCGAGCGCCGTGGGCTCGTGTGCGGCGTGATCACGCAGAACATCGACAGGCTCCACCGCCTCGCCGGCACGGCGCGCCTGATCGAGGTGCACGGCTCGATCGAGCACAGCGTCTGCATGCGCTGCGGCGCGCGGGTGGAGCTCGGCGCCGTCATCGAGCAGCTCGGCGGCGGGGCGGGGGCGCCCGAGTGCGGCGCGTGCCTCGAGCCGCTCAAGCCGGACGTCGTGCTGTTCGGCGAGCTGCTCCCGGAGGACGCGATGGCCGAGGCCCATGCCCTGGCGGCCGAGGCCGACCTCATGCTCTGCGTCGGCTCGTCGCTCGAGGTCTACCCGGTCGCGGGGCTGCCCGCCGTCACGCTCGGGCGCGGCGGGCGCGTCGCGCTCGTAACGCAGGGGCCAACGCCCTACGACCGCCGCGCCGAGCTGAAGCTCGAGGGCGACGTGGTGAGCGAGCTGGCCGCCGTGCTGGCCGCCCTCGACGCGGCCTAAGCGCGCCCGACAGGCGGTGGGGCCGGCCGGCGGGCACCGGGGACCCGCCGGCCGCTCCCGGTCGGAGGGGTCAGTCGTGAGACGCCGTCAGGTGGGCGAAGCGGGGGTCCGCGCCACCGAGCTCGCGTCCGTTGATCCAGGCCCGCGCGCGCCGCTCCCGCGGACGCGCCCGAGCCACCACGCGCGCCGGCCACCCATC
>JBLNDU010000227.1:0-2615 GCA_050261935.1 Nocardioidaceae bacterium
CCCGGCCGTCCTTGTAGGTCCGCTGCAGCCGGCCGCGCTCGTCGCGCATGTCACGGAGCAGGAAGCCCGCGCAGGCGCGGGCGGCCTCCAGATAGTCGGGCCGCTCGAGCGTGGCGCCGGCGTCGGCCAGCGCGGCGATCATCAGCGCGTTCCAGGCGGCGAGCCGCTTGTCGTCGAGGCCCGGCCGGACGCGCTCGGCGCGCCGCTCGTAGAGCGCGCGGCGCCACTCCGGCAGCCGCTCGGGCGCGTCGCCCGCGCCGCGCACGAGGATGTTCCGCCCCTCGAAGTTGCCCTCCTCGGTGGCGCCGAACCAGGCGATCGCCTCGTTGGCGTCGTCGCCGAGCGCGGCGCGCAGCTCATCGAGCGTCCAGACGTAGAACCTGCCCTCCTCGCCCTCCGAGTCCGCGTCGAGCGCTGAGAAGAAGCCGCCCTCCGGCGCGCGCATCTCGCGCAGCGCCCAGTCGAGCGTCTCCTCGCAGACGCCGCGGAGGAGATCGTCGCCGCTCACGAGCCAGCCGTGCAGATAGGCCCGGGCCAGCAGCGCGTTGTCGTACAGCATCTTCTCGAAGTGGGGGACGAGCCAGCGCTCGTCGACGGAGTAGCGCGCGAAGCCGCCGCCCACCTGGTCGTAGATGCCGCCCGAGGCCATCGCCCGCAGCGTCCCGAGGCTCATCTGGGTCTCGCCGCGGCGGAGCAGGAACTCGAGCGCGGAGGCGGGCGGGAACTTCGGCGCGCCGCCGAAGCCGCCGTGCAGCGAGTCGTAGGCGCGGCGGAGGCCCGCCACCGCGTCCTGCAGCGCGCGCGGGTCCATCGGCTCGGGCGACGGCCCGAGCAGCGCGCCCCCCTTGAGGCGCTCGGCGATCTCGGCGCCGCGGGCGCGGATCTCGTCCTTCTGGCCGTCCCAGGCGTCGGCCACGGCCGTCAGCACCTGGCGCCAGCTCGGCATGCCCCCGCCCGGCGCGGGCGGGAAGTAGGTGCCGGCGTAGAACGGCACCTGCTCCGGCGTGAGGAAGGCGTTGAGCGGCCACCCGCCCTGCCCCGTCATCGCCTGGCAGGCCTCCATGTAGATCGAATCGAGGTCGGGGCGCTCCTCGCGATCGAGCTTGATGGGCACGAAGCGCTCGTTCATGAGGCGCGCGGTCTCCTCGTCCTCGAAGGACTCGCGCTCCATCACGTGGCACCAGTGGCAGGCCGAGTAGCCGATCGAGAGCAGGATCGGCCGGTCGAGCGAGCGAGCCCGCTCGAGCGCCTCCTCGCCCCAGGGGAACCAGTCGACGGGATTGTCCTTGTGCTGCAGCAGGTAGGGCGAGGTCTCGCCCGCGAGGCGGTTGGCCATGATTGCGGAGCGTACCCCCGCCCCGCGCCCGCGAACGCGGGCGGGCCGGGGGTTACGGAGCCGCGCTCGGCCGGCCCTGCTCGGCGCGCAGCTCGGCGCGCTTGATCTTCCCGCTCGCCGTCTTCGGCAGCGCGTCGGCGAAGTCGACGATGCGCGGGTACTTGTAGGGCGCGGTCTGCCGCTGGGCGTGCTCCTGCAGCTCGCGCGCGAGCTCGGCGCCGGGATCGAAGCCGGGACGCAGCACCACGATCGCCCGCACGACCTGGCCCCGCAGCTCGTCCGGCGCCGCCACGGCCGCGGCCTCGGCCACCGCCGGGTGTGAGACGAGCGCCGACTCCACCTCGAACGGACCGATCCGGTAGCCGGCCGAGATGATCACGTCGTCGGTTCGGCCCTCGAACCAGAGGTAGCCGTCCTCGTCCTGGCGCGCCCGGTCGCCCGTGTGCCAGGTGCGGTCGCGCGGCCCGTCGAGGAAGAAGGTCGGCACCGTCGCGGGGTCCACGCAGAGCTCGCCGTCCTCGATCCAGAGCCGAAAGCCCGGCAGCGGCCTTCCCATCGAGCCCGGCCGGACCGGCGGGCCGATCGGCATCCCCGTCAGGGCGCCCGTCTCCGTCTGCCCGTAGCCGTCGTGGACCTCGACGCCGACAGCGTCGCGCCACAGCTCGACGATCTCGGGGTTGAGCGGCTCGCCGGCCGCCACGGCGTGGCGCAGCGAGGGGAGCGGGCGCAGCTCGGCTCGCTTCGCCACGGCGCGGTACTCGGTGGGCGCCATGCACAGCACCTTGACGCCCTCGCGCTCCACGATCTCGAGCCGCTCGCCCGGGTCGAAGCGCGCGTCGTGCAGCAGCGCCCCGGCCCCGCGCAGCCAGGGCGCGATGAAGACGTTGCGGGCGGACTTGGACCAGCCGCTGGCGGCGGTGCACCAGGCGAGATCGCCCGGCCGCGCGCCGTACCAGTGCTCGGCCTGCACGGCCTGTCCGGTCAGGTAGCGCTGGCCGTGACGGACCGGCTTCGGCTTGCCCGCCGTGCCGGACGTGAAGACGAGCAGGGCGGGCTCCTCGGGTGACAGCTCGGGCGCGGGGGCGGGCACCGACTCGAAGAGCCGCTCGTCAGGGACCGTGAGCAGCGTCCCCTCGAAGCCGGCGGCGCGGACGGTGTCCGCGTCGCGCTCGTCGGCCAGCACGAGGTCGGGCCGGACGGCCTCCACGCGCAGCCGCAGGTCGGCGGGACGCAGCTGCTCCGTGCACGGCAGGGCGACCGCCCCGAGCCGGAAGCAGGC
>JBLNDU010000228.1:0-2714 GCA_050261935.1 Nocardioidaceae bacterium
CGCGACCTTGGAGGCCTGCGACCCCGGTCGCCGTATCGGCGCTCGCCTTCTCACGTTCCGTGCCAGAGCCGCAGACCAGGCTCACGCCGCCTTCGCGCCGGGCACCGCCTGGCCAGTAATCGGGACGCCCGCCAGGCTGATCACGAGAGAACAGCCAGACCCCTCGCTTTCGATGCCACCTCGATTTAGCTAACGACGCCTCAACAGCGCACGCCCGCCCCGAGAACCCCCGGGCCGGGCGCTTCTGGAACGTCTTCCTGGTCCCCACCTGACGCGATCAAGCGCGCCTTCTCCCTGTCGCTCACCACGACGGTCTTCAGCCAACGCAGCACAGGGTGGTTTGGCGCCTTCCCCCGAACGACGACGCCGGAGGGCCAACAAGCCTCCATCTCCAGCACAGCACCGCCTATGAACGATGTCTCCTACACGACACCTCCTTCAGCGTTCGTGACGCACGGCTGTCGCGTAAAGGGATCCGTCCACGCCGGTCAATGGAATGCCGGCATGCCGCAGAACTTCATCGAGAGCAGTCGTGAGCAGGGGTTTTTGCTGCCGCCGGATGTGCGGGAGTGGCTGCCGGCCGACCATCTGGCGTGGTTCGTGATCGACGTCGTAGCGGGGATGGATCTGGCGGCGTTCTATTCGGCGTATCGGGCCGATGGTCATGGTCGGGCGGCGTATGAGCCGTCGCTGATGGTGGCGCTGATCTTGTACGCGTTCGCGACCGGTGTGCGCTCGTCGCGCGGGATCGAGCGTCACTGTCGCCAGGATGTGGCCTACCGGGTGATCACTGGCAATCTGGTGCCTGATCACGCGACGATCGCGCGGTTCATCGAGCGTCACCAGCGGGCGCTGGGCGATCTGTTCAGCGAGGTGTTGAAGCTGTGTGACGAGGCGGGGCTCGTGAAGCCGGGGGTGGTGTCGATCGATGGCACTCGGATCGCGGGCAACTGCAGCCCGGAGGTCAACTACTCCTTGGAGCAGATCGCCAGGGAGATCGTCGCCGAGACGCGGGCGACCGACGAGGCAGAGGACGAAGAGTTCGGCGATGCGCGAGGCGACGAGCTGCCCGAGCAGCTGCGCACGCCCGAGGGCCGGCGCGAGTTCTTCCGCCGGGCGCGCAACCAAACGCGGCGCGAGGAGCAGAGCCTCGAGCCGGCCGCCGAGCCCGCGGCGGAGGCGAGCGAGGAGCTGCCGCTGCGGCTCGATGCGGAGGAGATCGTGGGGCGCGGACGGCAGGGCCGGGATGCCTGGTTGCGGGAGGGCAAGCGCCAGCTCGAGCAGCATCGCTGGGAGAACCCGGACTCAATCTCGCGTGGGCGCGAGCAGCGGTTGCTGTTGGCGGCCGAGCGGCTGGAGTCAGATCTCGACGTCGAGCGCCGCGCCAACGAGGCCTACGAGCACTACCGGGCGACCGCGCGCGACAGGCTGGGTCGGCGGCCGGGCGGCCGGGCAGAACCGCATCTGCCGCCGGACGTGCCGCAAGGGAAGGTCAACATCACAGACCCTGATTCGAAGCCGATCCCGGTCGGGTTCGGATTCGTGCAGGGCTATAACGCCCAGGCGGCCGTGAACGAACGGCAGATCGTGCTCGCGGCGGAGATCACCAACGCCTCGACCGACTTCTCGCAGCTTGACCCGATGGTCACCGCCACCCTCGCTGAGCACGAACGGGCCGGGATCCGGCAGCTGCCCGAGGCGGTCGCCGCCGACGCCAGCTACTGGAACGAGCAGCAGATGGACGAGGTGGTGGCCAACAAGCACATCCCGGTGCTGGTTGCGCCCGACAAGGGCACCCGCGGCACCCCCAAGCGCTGGTTGACCAGCGGGCGCGCCGCATGGATGCGCAGCGTGCTGGCGGCAGAGCACGGTCAGCAGCGGTATCGCAAACGCAAACAGACCGTCGAGCCCTTGTTCGGCAACACCAAACACAACAGCGGCGTCTACCGGTTCCACCGACGAGGCAGGATCAACGTGCGCCTCGAGTGGCGGTTACTGATGATGACCCACAACCTCAACAAGGTTCACCGCCACCAGCTCGCCGCCGTGGGGGCCTAACCAGGCCCCCACACAGCCACAGCGCCCTCCACGACGAACACGGTCATAGCGGCGCACCCACCACCGTCGCCGAGTCTCCGGCAGCCGAACCTTTGAGCGACAGCCTCCGACCCTTGCGAAAGCCGGCGTGGCTGGTTCGGCGCCGCCGCTGGGAGTGGACGGCGCAGATGATGTGCCGTTCTCGCGGCAGGGCCAGGCTGTGGTCGGAGTGCTTCTATCTGGGGCGCCCCTCGCGCGCTGCGCGACCCCGTCTTGGGCGTGGGACATCGTGGCTGGCGGATGAGCGCGCCCGGCGCAGGCGAGCGCGGAGTGTCGCGGACGCGGCCCCGAACGCCAGGAGAAGCGCCGGGCCGAGCGACCCGATCGTCTCCTCGATGGGCATGCCGGCGATGTGCGCGAACGAGATCATTGGAAGATCTCCGTGGTGCAGTCGCCGCCCTGGAGGCGCACTTCGTGGGCGCGGGCGGGGCCGGCTGGGCGGTCGTGGAAGTCGACGAAGAAGTCGCGGTCGATCTGCATCCCGCCGTCGGGGTCACAGTTGACTCGGAGCAGCCAGGAGCGCAGCTCGGGGTAGAACTGGTTGTCCCAGGTCGAATACAGCGAGTTGGTGACGTAGAGCCTGCGCCCGTCCAGCGACAGCTGGATCATCTGTGGTC
>JBLNDU010000229.1:0-6650 GCA_050261935.1 Nocardioidaceae bacterium
CACGGCAAGACGACGCTGACGGCGGCGATCACGAAGGTCCTCGCGGAGCGCGTCGGCGGGCAGGCCAAGAGCTTCGAGGAGATCGACAACGCGCCCGAGGAGAAGGAGCGCGGCATCACGATCGCCACCTCGCACGTGGAGTACGAGACGGAGAACCGTCACTACGCCCACGTCGACTGCCCGGGTCACGCCGACTACGTCAAGAACATGATCACGGGCGCCGCCCAGATGGACGGCGCGATCCTCGTGGTCTCCGCGGCGGACGGCCCGATGCCGCAGACGCGCGAGCACATCCTGCTCGCCCGCCAGGTCGGCGTGCCCTACATCGTCGTCTTCCTCAACAAGGTCGACATGGTCGACGACGAGGAGCTGCTCGAGCTCGTCGAGGTCGAGGTGCGCGACCTGCTGTCCGAGTACGAGTTCCCCGGCGACGACGTGCCGGTCGTCCAGGGCTCGGCGCTCAAGGCGCTCGAGGGCGACTCGGAGCAGCAGGAGAAGATCATGGAGCTGGCGAACACGCTGGACTCCTACATCCCGGAGCCCGAGCGGCCGCTCGACCGGCCCTTCCTGATGCCGGTCGAGGACGTCTTCTCGATCACGGGCCGCGGCACCGTCGCCACCGGCCGGATCGAGCAGGGCATCGTCAAGACGGGCGAAACCGTCGAGATCGTCGGCATCCACCCCGAGACCCGGTCGACGGTGGTGACCGGCGTCGAGATGTTCCGGAAGATCCTCGACGAGGGGCGTGCCGGCGACAACGTCGGCTGCCTGCTGCGCGGCATCAAGCGCGAGGACATCGAGCGCGGCCAGGTGCTCTGCAAGCCCGGCTCGATCACCCCGCACACCAGGTTCAAGGCGCAGGTCTACTGCCTCAAGAAGGAGGAGGGCGGCCGCCACACGCCGTTCTTCGACGGCTACCGGCCGCAGTTCTACTTCCGCACCACCGACGTCACCGGCGTCGCGCACCTGCCGGAGGGGACGGAGATGGTCATGCCGGGGGACAACGTCGAGATGGCGGTCGACCTGATCCAGCCGATCGCGATGGACGAGGGGCTCCGCTTCGCGATCCGGGAGGGCGGCCGCACGGTCGGCTCGGGGGTGGTCACGAGCATCATCGAGTAGGCCGCTCGACCGACGGGCTTCACGGGGGCGGGTTCCAGCACCCGCCCCCGGTCGCGCCTGAGGGCTCAACGCGCTATGGCGACGCTCACGCAGAACAAGATCCGGATCCGCCTCAAGGCGTACGACCACTCGGCGATCGAGACGGCGGCCAAGGAGATCGTCGACACCGCCGTGCGCACCGGCGCGAACGTCTCCGGCCCGGTGCCGTTGCCGACCGAGAAGAACGTCTACTGCGTGATCCGCAGTCCCTTCAAGGACAAGGACTCGCGCGAGCACTTCGAGATCCGCACCCACAAGCGGCTGATCGACATCCTGCAGCCCACGCCGAAGACGGTCGACTCGCTGCAGCGGCTCGACCACCTGCCGGCCGGTGTGGACATCCAGATCCAGCTGATCTGAGGCCGGCGGCGTGGCGGGACTGCTGGGACGGAAGCTCGGGATGACGCAGGTCTTCGACCCCGACGACGGCCACGTGGAGCGCGTCACGGTGCTCGAGGCGGGCCCCTGCTTCGTCACCGCGATCCGGCGCGCCGAGCGGGACGGCTACGACGCCGTCCAGCTCGGCTTCGGCCCGGCGCGCGAGAAGCGCCTGCAGCGGGCGCGGCTCGGCCACCTGCGGAAGGCGGGCGTGGCGCCGCTGCGCCACCTGCGCGAGTTCCGCCAGGACCCCGGCGAGCTCGAGGTGGGGGCGGAGCTCAAGGTCGACGGCGTGTTCGAGAGGGGCGAGACGGTCAAGGTGTCGGGCACCTCGAAGGGGAAGGGGTTCCAGGGCACCATCAAGCGCCACAACTTCAAGCGCGGGCCGGTCTCGCACGGGTCCCACAACGTCCGCGCGCCCGGCTCGATCGGCGCCTCCGCCGACCCCGCGCGCGTCTTCAAGGGCCTGCGCGGCCCGGGACAGATGGGCAACAAGCGCGTCACCCAGCGCGGGCTCGAGGTCGTCGACGTTCGGGCCGATGACAACCTGCTGCTCGTTCGCGGCTCCGTGCCCGGCCCAAAGGGCGGCGTCGTCGAGATCAAGAAGGACGCCTGATGGCCGAGGCGCCCGTCATCGGCGGCAGCGGCTCGCTCACGCTCGACGAGGCGGTCTTCGGCGAGCGCCTCCACGGACCGGTCGTCCACGAGGCGGTGCGCGCGGAGCTGAACGCGCGCCGGCGCGGCACCGCCTCGACGCTGTCGCGCGGCGAGGTCGCGATGACCACCGCCAAGGCGTGGCGCCAGAAGGGCACGGGGCGCGCGCGCGTCGGCGCGCTCTCCGTACCGCAGCGCACCGGCGGCGGCGTGGCGTTCGGCCCCAAGCCGCGCGGCTACACGGTCAAGGTCAACCGCAAGGCGCGCCGGAAGGCGCTCCGAGGCGCGCTCTCCCAGCACGCCCGGCTGGACACGATCGCCGGCGTCGACCCGTCGGCGTTCGAGCCTCCCTCGACGAAGCGCGCCGCCCAGGCGCTCGCCGGCTTCGGCGACGGCGGCCGGGCGCTCGTCGTGCTCGCGGACGGTGAGGAGAGCTGCGCCAAGTCGTTCCGGAACCTCGCCGACGCCACCGTGATGCACGTCGAGCAGGTCGGCGTAGCCGACGTGCTCGGCGCCGCGCGGCTCGTTATCTCGGCGCCCGCGCTGGAGCGGCTCCAGGAGAAGGCTCGATGAACGCCCGCGCGGTGATCCTCCGACCGGTCGTGTCGGAGAAGAGCTACGCGCTCCTCGCCGCGAACAAGTACACCTTCCGGGTGCACGACCGCGCCAACAAGACCCAGGTCCGCCAGGCCATCGAGGAGATCTTCGAGGTCCGCGTGCGCGAGGTGCGCACCGCCTGGGTCAAGCCCAAGCCGAAGCGCCGCGGCTGGACGTCCGGGCACCGGCGCCGCTGGAAGAAGGCGATCGTGACCCTTCATCCGGAGGACTCCATTCAGCTGTTCGAGGGCCAGGAGGTCTCCGGATGACGCCTGCACATCTCATGCGGGAGACTGGCTGATGGCAGTCCGCAAGCACAAGCCGACGACGCCCGGGCGCCGCTTCGCCACCTGGCCCGACCGGGCGGAGCTCACGCGCTCGGAGCCCGAGAAGTCGCTCACCGAGGGGCTGACCAAGTCCGGCGGGCGCAACGCGCACGGGCGCGTCACCTCGCGCCACCGTGGCGGAGGCGCGAAGCGCAAGTACAGGAGGATCGACTTCAAGCGCCGCAAGGACGGCGTCCCGGCGCGCGTCGCGACGATCGAGTACGACCCCAACCGGAGCGCCCACATCGCGCTGCTCCACTACGCCGACGGCGACAAGCGCTACATCCTGGCCCCGGCGCGGCTGCGCGTCGGAGCCGAGGTGATGAGCGGGGAGGGCGCCGACATCCAGGTCGGGAACTGCCTCCCGCTGAGGGCGATCCCGACCGGTACGACGGTGCACAACGTCGAGCTCACGCCCGGCCGTGGCGGCCAGCTTGGGCGCTCCGCGGGCACGGCGATCCAGCTCGTGGCCAAGGAGGGAAGCTACGCCACCCTGCGCCTGCCGTCGGGCGAGATGCGCATGGTGCCGGCCGAGTGCCGCGCGACCGTCGGCGTGATCGGCAACGCCGACCACCAGAACGTCGAGCTCGGCAAGGCCGGCCGGGCGCGGCACAGGGGCCGGCGCCCGCAGACCCGCGGCGTGGCGATGAACCCAGTCGACCACCCGCACGGTGGCGGCGAGGCGCACCACACGCCGGGCGGGCATCCGGTCACGCCCTGGGGCGTGCCCACGCTCGGCTATCGCACCCGCAAGAAGAGGAAGCCGTCCGACCGCTTCATCGTTCGCGGCCGGCGGCGAGGCAAGAAGGGCAGGCGATGAGCCGATCGTCGAAGAAGGGCCCGTGGGTCGAGGAGCGCCTGATGCGGCGCATCGAACGGATGAACGAGTCGGGTCAGAAGCAGATGGTGAGGACCTGGTCGCGGACGTCGACGATCTTCCCCGAGATGGTCGGGCACACGATCGCCGTGCACGACGGGCGCAAGCACGTCCCCGTATTCGTGTCCGAGTCGATGGTCGGCCACAAGCTCGGCGAGTTCGCCCCCACGCGCAGCTACCGCGGCCACGCCGGAAGCGACAAGGTAAGGATGCGGTGACCCGCCCGCGGCCGGAGCAGGGCTGGGCGTCGCTGAGCGCCGACGAGCTGCGCGAAGAGCTCGAGTCGCGCGGACTTCCGGCGGCCGGCGCGGAGGACGACCTCGTGGCGCGCCTCGAGGAGGCCGACTTCGGCCGAGGCGCGGACGCCGAGGAGCCCGGCGAGGCCGAGGCCGACGCCGCCGGTGACGCCGCCCCATCCGGAGAGGCGGAGCCCGGCGAGGCCGAGGCCGAGGAGGAGCCGCCGGAGGACGAGTCGGACGCGGGAGAGGCCGAGGAGGAGCGGCCGGCGGACGAGCCCGGCACGGACGAGGTCGAGGATGAGGAGGAGGAGGCGCCGGCGGGCGTGTCGGACGCGGAGGCGGAGGAGTCGCCGCGCGGGGCGGCCCGGCGCCGTGGCTCGGCCGAGACCTCCACGTCGACCGGGCGCAGGCGCGCCCCACGACGCGCGGACGGCGCGATCGTGGTGCGAGCGCGCGCCAAGTACGTGCGCAGCGCGCCGCGCAAGGCCCGGCTCGTGATGGACCACATCCGCGGCAAGCAGGTCGAGCAGGCGCGGGCTATCCTCGACTACACGCCCCGCGCCGTCTCCGCCGACATCCTCAAGCTGCTGAACAGCGCGGTGGCGAACGCGGAGTCGAACCACGAGCTCGGGGCCGACGAGCTGCGGATACGGAGGGCGTTCGTGGACGAGGGCCCGACGATCAAGCGCTATCGGCCGCGCGCGCTGGGACGCGCGACGCGCATCAACAGGCGCACGAGCCACATGACGATCGAGCTCACGACCGAGGCGTAGCGCGTCGGCGGAGCGGAGGGAATCACCGAAATGACCACATCTCGACAGCCGGCGCAGCGCGAGCGGAGGTAGCCGTGGGGCAGAAGGTCCATCCCGAGTCGATGCGGGTCGGCTACATCCACGACTGGAAGGCCACCTGGTTCAACGAGCGCGAGTTCTCCGACTACCTGCTCGAGGACATCTCCATCCGCAAGCACATCGAGGACAAGCTCTCGCACGCGGGCCTGTCCGACATCACGATCAAGAAGAACAAGAACGAGGTCGAGGTGAACATCCACACCGCGCGGCCCGGGATCGTGATCGGCAAGTCGGGCAGCGAGGTCGACGCGCTGCGGCGCGAGCTCCACAAGCTCACCGGCAAGGCCGTGAAGGTGAACATCCTCGAGATCAAGCGTCCGGAGCTCGACGCCAAGCTCGTATCGCAGTCGATCGCGGAGCAGCTGCAGAACCGCGTGGCCTTCCGCCGGGCCATGAAGCGCGCGCTCACCTCGGCGATGCGCTCGGGCGCGAAGGGCGTGAAGATCCAGGTCTCGGGCCGCCTAGGCGGGGCCGAGATGGCGCGCACGGAGGGCTACTCGGACGGCCGCGTGCCGCTCCACACGATGCGGGCCGACATCGACTACGGCTTCACGGAGGCGCGCACGACGTTCGGCCGCATCGGCGTGAAGGTGTGGGTCAACAAGGGCGAGATCATGCCCAAGGGCTTCGCGCAGGACCTGACCGACCTCGAGGCGCCGCAGACGGTCGGCGGCCCAGGGCGGGGCGGGCCGCGCGGCGGTCGCGGCCGGGGGCCGCGGGGCGGCTGACGATGCTGCAGCCGAAGCGCGTCAAGTGGCGCAAGGAGCACCGCGGCCGTATGCGCGGCGACTCGAAGGGCGGCACGCGCGTCGAGTTCGGCGAGTACGGCCTGAAGTCGCTCGAGCGCGGCTGGGTCACGAACCGCCAGATCGAGGCGGCCCGGATCGCAATGACGCGCAAGATCAAGCGCGACGGCAAGGTGTGGATCAACGTCTTCCCGGACAAGCCGTACACGAAGAAGCCGGCCGAGACGCGCATGGGCTCGGGCAAGGGCTCGCCCGAGGGCTGGGTCGCCGTGGTGCGGCCGGGGCGTGTGATGTTCGAGCTGTCCGGCGTGCCGGAGCCGCTCGCGCGCGAGGCCATGCGACTCGCGGGCCACAAGCTGCCGGTCAAGACGAGGTTCGTGCTGCGCGAGGGCGCGGGTCAGTGAGGGCGGTCGAGGTGCACGGGCTCGACGACCCGCAGCTGGTCGACCTCGTCGCGAACGCGCGCAAGGAGCTGTTCAACCTGAACTTCCAGAACGCCACGGGCCAGCTCGAGAACACGGCGCGGCTGGGGCACGCGCGCCGCGACCTCGCGCGGGCGCTGACCGTCGCCCACGAGCGCGGGATCGACATCGAGGTCGAAATCAGGAAGCAGGCGGGGACACGGTGATCGAGGAGCAGCGCGAGGGCGAGGGGCTGGCGGCCGAGGGGCCCGCCGAGGGCTCCGGCGGCGAGGCGCCGGAGGCCGCTCCGGCCGGCGGCGCCGAGGCGGCCGAGGCCGGAGGCCCCGAAGCGGTCGAGGCCGGCGGCGCCGAGGCGGTCGAGGCCGGAGGCCCCGAGGCGGTCGAGGCCGGAGGCCCCGA
>JBLNDU010000230.1:0-3269 GCA_050261935.1 Nocardioidaceae bacterium
GTCGAGGCCGTCGAGCATGACGTTGCTGAGCAGCGGCGAGAGCGGAGAACCCTGCGGGGTCCCCTCTTCCGTCGCGTGCACCAGCCCGCCATCCATGACGCCCGCTTCCAGGTAGCGCCGAATCAGCTTGAGCACCCGCTTGTCATGCACCCGTCTCGCGACCCTCGCCATCAGGGCGTCGTGCTGAACTCGATCGAAGGAAGACACGACACACTGCCCACCTCGACGGCTTCCCACCAGCGGTGCGGGTCGTGCGGGCGCGTCACCCATTGGAGGGCCGCTCGCTTGAGCTGATGGGCTGGATGCATCGGCGCGGCCGGCTGGAGCTGATCCTGGTGCTGCCGGATGGCAGCCATCTGATGGTCCCGGCCGCGTGGACCGAGCTGCGGGCGCCGATCGGGCCGCCCGTGGCGGGGACGCTGGCCTCGCTTGACGACCTGCTGGCGGCGCGGCGGGTGCTGGAGCCGCTGCTTGAGCGTGCCGTCCTGGCCGGGCGCGATGATCACGTCAGCGAGGCCCCTGAGAATGCAGCTGCGTCTGGAACTGGCCGAGGTTCCGGCGCCCGCGGCGGCGCTCTGGGAGCTGGTCGGCGAGGAGCAGCGCCAGAGCGTGATGGCGCTGCTGGCGGCGTTGCTCGCGCGAGCGGTCGCGGGCGAGGCGGACGCGGGGGAAGCGCTTGAGAGCGATCCTGCGGCGATCTGAGGTCCTCGCGGAGCGCCCGCCAACGGCTGCCGGCGCGCGGATCGGCGCGATCGAGGGCGAAATCGGGCGTGCGGCGCTCGGTGCGAGCCGCTGGGAGGCGATCTGCGACCCTGTGGGCGCGCGCCGCGGCCGATCCATCGGTCGCAGGCCCGGCCTCTCAGTCGGCGAGCGACCGTTAGTGGTTGGGGAGGGCCGGGGATGGGCGAGCGCTCGAAGCTGACCGCCTCGCACCTGCGCCGGACCGCGTTCGTGTATGTGCGGCAGTCCTCCCAGGCGCAGCTCGAGCGCAACGTCGAGTCGACCGCCCGCCAGTACGCGCTCGTGCAGCGCGCGATCGAGCTGGGGTTCGCGCGCGAGCAGGTCGTGGTGATCGACGAGGACCTCGGGATCTCCGGCTCGGGGCTGTCCGACCGGTCGGGGTTCGCGCGGCTCGCGGCCGAGGTCGCGCTCGGCCGCGTGGGGCTGGTGCTCGGGCTCGAGGTCTCGCGGCTGGCGCGCAACAACGTCGACTGGTACCGGCTGCTCGATCTGTGCGGCGTGACCGACACGGTGATCGGCGACACCGACGGCCTGTATCACCCCGGCTCGTTCAACGACCGGCTGCTGTTGGGGCTGAAGGGCACGATGTCGGAGGCCGAGCTGCACGTGCTCCGCGCCCGCTTGGAGGGTGGGATCCGCAACAAGGCCGCGCGCGGCGAGCTGCGCAAGGCGCTGCCCGTCGGGCTGGTCTGGGGCGAGGCGGAGGGCGAGATCCTGCTCGACCCCGACGAGGCGGTGCGCGGCGCGATCCGAACGATCTTCGAGCGCTTCGCCGAGCTCGGCTCGGTCCGCCAGGTGTGGCTGTGGATGCGCCGCGAGCGTATGCAGTTCCCGATGCGCCGCTTCGCTCATGGCGAGATCGAGTGGACCACGCCGACCTACCACCAGATCCACAGCGTGCTCGAGAGCCCCGTCTATGCGGGCGCGTACGCGTTCGGGAAGACCCGCCGCGAGCGGCACGTCGACGAGCACGGGCAGACGCGCCAGCGGATGCGTCGCCTTCCCCAAGCAGAATGGGAGGTGTTGATCTGGGACCACCACCCCGGCTACATCGACAAGGCCACCTACGGCCGAAACCGTGAGCGGATCGCGCGCAACACGCGCCCCCGCGCGCACCAAGCCGGCGGTGCGGTCCGCGAGGGCCAGGCGCTGCTGCAGGGGATCGCGGTCTGCGGCCGCTGCGGACGCAAGCTCAAGGTGCACTACCAGGGCCGCCGTGGGCACCAGAGCCCCGCCTATCACTGCCCGTCGAGCATCCTGGTCGAGAACCGCGGCAGCTGGTGCCTGCGGATCGGCGGCACCCAGATCGACCAGGCGGTCGCGGGCGCGCTGCTGGCGGCGCTCACACCCGCCGGCGTGAAGGCCGCGCTGCAAGCGGCCGAGGCGCTCGAGCAGGATCACGACGCGGCGCTGAAGCAGTGGCGGCTGCAGGTCGAGCGCGCCCGCTACCAGGCCGAGCGGGCCGAGCGCCGCTACCGCCAAGTCGAGCCCGAGCACCGGCTCGTCGCTCGCGGCCTGGAGCGCGACTGGGAGCGGGCGCTCGGCGAGCTCGCCAAGGCAGAGGCCGAGCTCGCGCTGCGCGAGCAACAACGACCCCGGACCCTCACCGACACAGAGCGCGAGCGGCTGCTGGCGTTCGGCACCGACCTCGGCCGGGTCTGGTCGGCACCGACCACCACCGACCGCGACCGCAAACAGCTGTTGCGGTGCCTGATCGAGGAAGTGATCATCGACGCCAACCGCGACGAGCGCCGCGCGACGGTCACGATCCGTTGGCGCGGCGGCGCGATCACCGAGCTTGCCGTGACACTCCCGAAGCCGCACCCGGCGATCCGGACCGACGAGGACACGATCGCGTTGCTGGAGCGGCTAGCCGCCCACTACGACGACGGCAGGATCGCCGGCATCCTCAACCGCCAAGGCCGCCGCTCCGCGACCGGCGAGCGGTTCACCGCGATCATCGTCGGCGGGCTGCGCCGCTACCGCGGCATCCCCGCCTACAAGCCGGCGACCGAGCCGCGCGACGGCGAGCTGCTTCCCGTCGGCAAGGCCGCCGACGAGCTCGGCGTCGCCGCCTCGACTCTCTTCCGCTGGCTCCAGGCCGGCTTCATCCGCGGCGAGCAGGACACCCCCGGCGCCCCCTGGCGGATCCGCGTCAACGACCAGCTGCGGGCGCTGTTCGTCGAGCAGGCGCCCGAGGGCTTCGTGCCGATCGTCGACGCCATGAGCGCGCTCGGCGTCTCCCGCCCGACCGTGTTGCAGCGTGTCACGCGCGGCGAGCTCGAGGCGGTCCACGTCCGCCGTGGCCGCAGAAAGGGCTTGAGAATCAGGGTTCCGGCCGCCGACGGGCTCTTCGAAGCCGCCACCATGAACGCCGAGGCAGTCTGTTGATGGCTCCAAGAACGAATCCAAGTCAAGGTCGACGCACCACGCCGCGTCATCGGCGATGAACTGGCGTGCCCGCTCGACCGCGTCATGCGCCGAGCGCCCCGGCCGAAAGCCGAAGCTATGGGGATGGAAGTGCGGAT
>JBLNDU010000231.1:0-6783 GCA_050261935.1 Nocardioidaceae bacterium
GGCGCCGGCGCCGGCTCCACCACGGCGACGGGCGCCGGCTCGGCGACGGCCACGGGCGCGAGCGCCGGCTCGACGCTGGGCGCGGGGGCCGTCGCGCCGCCCGCCGCGGTGGCGGGCGTCCCGAGGTAGCGCGTGGGCCGGATCGTCGAACGCAGGATCGGTCTGCTTTTCGCGGCCTTCCTCCTGCTGATCGGCGCCGCGGTGCTCCGCGCCACGTGGCTGGGCACCGTCGACGCGAGCTCGCTCAAGCTGCGCGCCGTCTCGCAGCAGACCGAGGACCTCACGGTGCCGGCGCGGCGGGGGACGATCACGGACCGCGACGGCGTCGAGCTGGCGGTGTCGGAGGACGCCGTCACAGTGTTCGCGAACCCGTTCCTGATCAAGCGACCCGCGCGCGCGGCGGCGCGGCTCGCCCCCCTGCTCGGGCTGCCCGAGCAGGAGCTGCTCCGGAAGCTGGCCGAGCGCGACAGGGGCTTCGTCTACCTGCGCCGCAAGCTCGACCCGATTGCCGGGGAGCGCGTCGAGCGGCTCCGGATGGAGGGGATAGGAACGGTCGTCGAGCCGAGGCGCGTGTACCCGCAGGGATCGCTCGCGTCGCAGCTGATCGGGTCGGTCGGCACGGACAACTACGGCCTGAGCGGCCTCGAGCAGTCGCTCGACGGCCACCTGCGCGGCCGGGACGGCAGGCGTCGCGTCGTGAAGGACGCCCTCGGCGAGCCGGTCAACATCGCCGAGGTCCAGCGGACCGAGTCCGGCAGCGACGTGCGCCTGACCATCGACGCCACGCTGCAGGAGCGCGTCGAGGCGGTGCTCGCCGAGGTCGGCGCCACCTTCAGGCCGCGCGGGGCGACCGCCGTCGTGCTCGACCCGCGCACCGGTGCGACGCTCGCGCTCGGCAACTGGCCGCGCGTCGACCCGGCCGACATCGGCGCCGCGCCCGCCACCGCGCGCCAGAACCAGGCCGTCGTCTCGAGCTACGAGCCGGGCTCGACCTTCAAGGCGTTCACCGTCTCCGGCGCGCTGTCGGAGCGCCTGATCACGCCCCGCACCGAGTTCAGCCTGCCGCCCACGATCCAGGTCGCCGATCGCGTGATCAAGGAGGCGCACGAGCGCGGCGCAGTGACCCTCAGCGTCGCCCAGATCCTCGCCCAGTCGTCCAACATCGGCTCCGTGCGGATCGGCCTCGAGCTCGGGGCGCGGCGGTTCGACCGCTGGGTGCGCCGCTTCGGCTTCGGCAGGCCGACCGGCGTCGGGCTGCCGGGCGAGGCGCCGGGCATCGTGCCGCGACCGAGGGACTACTCCGGCTCCTCCATGGGGAACCTGCCGATCGGCCAGGGGCTGGCCGTCACGCCGATCCAGATGGCGGCCGCCTACACGGCGATCGCGAACGGCGGCGTGATGCACGAGCCGTTCGTCATCGCGGGCCACCGCGGCCGCGCCCGCCGAGTGCTGTCGAGGCGCGTGGCGACGCAGGTCTCGCGCATGCTCGAGGGCGTGCTCGGGCCGGGCGGCACCGCCCAGGAGGCGCAGATCGAGGGCTACCACCTGGCCGGCAAGACGGGCACGGCCCAGAAGGCCGAGGACGGCGGCTACTCGAAGACGAAGTACGTCGCCTCGTTCATCGGCTACGCGCCGGCGCGGAACCCGCGTCTCCTGGTGGCGGTCATGGTCGACGAGCCGCAGGGCAGCATCTACGGCGGCGCGGTGGCAGCGCCCGCCTTCGAGCGGATCGTCTCCTTCGCGCTGCCCTACCTCCGCATCCCGCCCGACTAGCCTGCCCGCCGTGGACCTGCGCGAGCTGACGGCCGACCCGCGCGCGCCGGGCGTCGACATCACGGGGCTCGCCTACTCGAGCCCGAGCGCGATGCCCGGGAGCCTGTTCTTCTGCGTGCGCGGCTTCAGCGCGGACGGGCACGACTTCGCGGGTGACGCCGTCCGGCGCGGCGCGGCCGCGCTCGTCTGCGAGCGCCCGCTCGGGCTCGGCGTGCCCGAGCTGCTGGTGGACGACGTGCGCGCCGCGATGGGCCCCGTGGCGGCGCGCTTCTACGGCGATCCCACGGGCGAGCTGCGCGTGGTGGGGATCACCGGCACGAACGGCAAGACCACCACCGCGTTCCTCGTGCGCCACCTGCTCGAGGCGGCCGGCATCCGCTGCGGGCTGCTCGGCACGGTCAAGCGGGTGGTGGGCGGCGTCGACGAGGCGGTCGAGCGCACGACGCCCGAGGCGATCGACCTGCAGGCGACCTTCCGGCGGATGCTCGATGCCGGCGACCGCGCCTGCGCGATGGAGGTCTCGTCGCACGCGCTCGAGCTGGGGCGGGTGGCCGGGATTCGCTTCGCCTGCAGGCTGTTCACCAACCTCACGCAGGACCACCTCGACTTCCACGACTCGATGGAGGCCTACTTCGCCGCCAAGCGGCGGCTGTTCGAGGGGCCGGGCGCGGCGATCGTCAACGTCGACGACGACTACGGCCGGCGCCTGGCGGCCGAGCACGAGGTCACCACCGTCGCGATCGAGCGCGACGCCGACATCCGCGCGCTCGACGTGCGCCTCGACGTCGGGGGCGCCCGCTTCCGGTGCGTCACCCCGGACGGCGACGTGGAGCTCACCAGCTCGCTCCCGGGCCTGTTCAACGTCGAGAACGCACTCTGCGCCGTGGCCGCGGCGCTCGCGCTCGGGGTGGGGCTCGAGACGGTGCGCGGGGCGCTGCCGCGGTTCCGGCGCGTGCCCGGCCGCTTCGAGCCGGTCGACGAGGGGCAGGACTTCGGCGTGCTGGTGGACTACGCGCACACGCCCGACTCGCTCGAGAACGTGCTGCGCGCGGCGCGCGGGCTCACGAGCGGCAGGCTGACCGTGGTCTTCGGCGCCGGCGGCAACCGCGACCGCGGCAAGCGTCCGCTGATGGGCGCCGCGGCCGCGCGGCTCGCCGACCGCACGATCGTGACCTCGGACAACCCGCGCGACGAGCGCCCGGAGGCGATCGTCGACGAGATCCTGGCGGGCGCCGGCCCCACCGTCGAGCGCGAGCTCGACCGGCGCCGCGCGATCGCGCTCGCCGTCGAGGGCGCGGCCCCCGGCGACGTCGTGGTGATCGCCGGCAAGGGCCACGAGCAGGGCCAGGAGTTCGAGCGCGGTCGCAAGGAGCCCTTCGACGACGTGACGGTCGCGCGCGAGGCGCTGCGCGCCCGGCTCGCGGCGCACGCATGATCGACCGGCCCGCCCGATGGGTCGCGGTCGCCGCCGGCGGCCGCCTGGTGGCCGGCGACGCGGCCGCGCCGGGGCCCGAGCGCGCTGTGATCGACTCGCGCGCGCTGCGGCCGGGCGACCTGTTCGTGGGCCTACGAGGCGAGCGCGTCGACGGCGGCGCGTTCGCCGAGCTCGCGCTCGACGCGGGCGCCTGGGGCGTGGTCGTGGCGCCCGAGCACGCCGAGCGGCTGAGCGCGCGCGGCGCGGAGGGTGGCCATGAGCGCGGCGGGCTCGCGCCCGTGATCGCGGCGGACGACCCGCTCGCGGCGCTCGGCTCCCTTGCGCGCGCCTGGCGTCACGAGCTCGGCGCGCGCGTGGTGGGGGTCACGGGCTCAACCGGCAAGACCTCGACGAAGGACATCCTCGCCGCGCTGCTCCGGCCACGGCTCGCGACCCACGCCAGCCGCGAGAACCTCAACACGGAGATCGGGCTGCCGCTGTCGGTGCTCGAGGCGAGCCGCGGCGTCGAGGCGCTCGTGCTCGAGATGGCCATGCGGGGCAGGGACCAGATCGGCGAGCTCGCGGCGATCGCCGAGCCCGACGTCGGCGTGATCGTGAACGTGGGCCCGGTGCACCTCGAGCTGCTCGGCAGCGTCGAGCGCGTCGCGGCCGCCAAGGCGGAGCTGATCCGCGGCCTCGCGCCGGGCGCCGCCTGCGTGGTGCCGGCGGGTGAGGCCCTGCTCGAGGCCCACCTGCGCGACGACCTCGACACCTGGACCTTCGGGCCGGGCGGGCAGGTCACGCTGGTTCGGCAGGCGGAGGGGCGCGCCGAGATCGAGGCGCGCGGCGAGCGGGTGGTGCTCGAGCTTCCGTACGCGGAGCCGTACAACCTGCTCAACACGCTCGCCGCGGTCGCGGCGGCCTGCGCGCTCGGCGTCCACCCGGCCGGGCGCGTCGACGTCCGCTTCTCGTCGCTCCGCGGCGAGCTCGTCTCGCTCCGGGGCGGCGTCACCGTGGTCAACGACTGCTACAACGCGAACCCGATGTCGATGCGGGCTGCCCTCGAGCACCTCGCGGCCAGCCCCGCCGAGCGTCGCGTGGCCGTGCTCGGGACGATGGCGGAGCTCGGCGAGCGGGCCGAGGCGCTCCACCGCGAGGTCGGGCGGCTCGCCGCCGAGCTCGGGGTCGACGTGCTCGTCACGGTCGGCGAGGGCGCGCTGCCGTACGTCGAGCGCTTCGACGGCGAGACGCACGCCGTGCGCACGCCCGAGGAGGCGGGCGCGCTGCTCGAGGAGCTGGCCCGTCCGGGCGACCGCGTGCTCGTGAAGGGATCGCGCTCCGTCGGCCTCGAGCGGGTCCTCGCCTAGCGCGTAATGGGGGAGGTGCTGATCGCCGGGATGGCGTCGCTCCTGATCGCCATCTTCCTGGGGCCGAAGTTCATCGAGCTCCTGCGCGAGCGCGAGTTCGGCCAGCAGATCCGCGAGGAGGGGCCGGCGGGCCACCACGGCAAGGCCGGCACGCCCACGATGGGCGGGCTCGTGATCTTCCTGGCGGTGGCGGTGCCCTACCTCATCCTGAGCGACTTCCGCGCCGCCAGCCTGGCGGTGTTCGGCACCGCGATGGCGAGCGCCGCGCTCGGCTTCGCCGACGACTGGACCAAGCTCCAGAAGCGGCGCTCGCTCGGGATCTCGGGCAGGACCAAGCTGCTCGTCCAGGCGCTCACCGCGATCGCGCTCTGGCTCGTGGCGACGAAGTACGTCGGCCTCGAGGACACGCTGCGGCTGCGCGTCGTGGATGCCTCGATCGAGCTCGGCCTCTTCTACCCCGTGCTGATCTTCCTCGTGCTCGCCGGCTCGACCAACGGCGTGAACCTCACCGACGGGCTCGACGGGCTGGCGGCCGGCTGCGCCGCCATCGTGCTGCTCACCTTCACGTCGATGACCTTCATCACGCGCGGCCAGGAGGACCTCGCGCTCCTGTCGGGCTGCCTCGTGGGCGCCTGCGTCGGCTTCCTGTGGTTCAACTCGTTCCCCGCCGCCGTGTTCATGGGCGACACGGGCTCGCTCGGCCTCGGCGGGGCGATCGCGGCGCTCGCCGTGCTGACGAAGACCGAGGTGCTGCTGATCGTGATCGGCGGCATCTTCGTGATCGAGGCGCTGTCCGTGGCGATCCAGGTGTTCGCCTTCCAGCGCTTCCGCAAGCGCGTCTTCCTCATGGCCCCGATCCACCACCACTTCGAGCTCAAGGCGTGGTCGGAGACGAAGATCATCCTGCGCTTCTGGATCGTCGCGGCGATCTGCTCGGCGATCGGCTTCACGCTCTACCAGCAGTCGATCCAGTGAGGTCGCGCCCGCCGCTGCCGGAGGGGCCGTACCTGGTGGTGGGCCTCGCGCGCTCCGGGCAGGCCGCCGCGCGCGTGCTGCGCGAGCGCGGCGAGGTGATCGGCTGCGACTCGGGGCGTCCGCAGCTCGGGCGGCTCGACGGCGTCGAGCTGCACCTCGAGAGCGACGGCGTCGAGCTGCTCGGCCGCGCCGCGGCGCTCGTCAAGAGCCCCGGCGTGCCGCGCCAGGCGCCCGTCGTGGCGGCCGCGCTCGAGCGCGGCATCCCCGTGCTCGGCGAGCTCGAGCTGGCCTGGCGGCTCCTGCCGAACCGCTTCATCGCGGTCACCGGCACGAACGGCAAGACCACCACGGTCGAGCTGCTCGGCGCGATGCTCGCCGCGGCCGGCCTGCCGCACGCCGTGGCCGGGAACGTGGGCACGCCGCTGGCCTCGCTCGTCGGCGCGCTGCCGCGCGACGCCACCGTCGTCTGCGAGACGTCGAGCTTCCAGCTCGAGGACGCGACCGCGTTCGCGCCGGAGTGCGCGCTCTTGCTCAACCTCACAGAGGACCACCTCGACCGCCACGGCAGCCGCGCCGCCTACGCCGCCGCCAAGCTGTCCATCTTCGCCCGCCAGGCGGAGACCGACCTGGCGGTCGCGCCGGCGTGGCTCGCGCTTCTGGGCCCGGCCAGGCCGGTCCGCTTCGGCGCGCCCGACTCCGACCTCTCCCTGCGCGAGGGCGAGCTGCGCTGGCGCGGCGAGCCGCTGCTTCCGGCGCGCGAGATCCGCCTGCGCGGCGCGCACAACCTCGAGAACGCGATGGGCGCGGCGGCGGCGGCCCTCGCGAGCGGCGTCCAGGCCGAGGCCGTGCGCGTCGCGCTGCGCGGCTTCGCGGGGGTGCCGCACCGGCTCGAGGAGGTCGCCACCGCCGACGGCGTCCTCTACGTGAACGACTCGAAGGCCACCAACGTCGACTCCGCCGTGCGCGGCATCGACGCGTTCGACGGCGGCGTGCACGTCATCCTCGGCGGCTCGCTGAAGGGCGGCGGCTTCCGCGGCCTGCGCGACGCCGTGCGCTCGCGCTGCCGCGCCTGCTACCTGATCGGGCGCGCCGAGGAGTCGCTCGCCGCCGACCTCGACGGCGCCGCACCGCTCGAGCGCTGCGGGACCCTAGAGCGCGCCGTGGCCGGCGCCCCGCGCGCCGCCCCCCCCCGCGCGGGGGGGCGGGGCTCGCCCCCCCGCGCCCCCGGCGACCCCAGCCCCCACAACGAGGCGC
>JBLNDU010000232.1:0-3385 GCA_050261935.1 Nocardioidaceae bacterium
GAGCTGCTCGACGCGGCCGAGACGCTCGTCGACGACGGCTTCACGGTGCTGCCCTACACGAACGACGATCCCATCCTCGCCCGCCGGCTCGAGGACCTGGGCTGCGCCGCCGTGATGCCGCTAGGCTCGCCGATCGGCAGCGGCATGGGGATCAACAACCCCTACAACCTGCGGCTGATCGTCGAGGCGGCGCGCGTGCCGGTGATCCTCGACGCGGGAGTGGGCACGGCGTCGGACGCCGTCCAGGCGATGGAGCTCGGCTGCGACGCCGTACTGCTGGCCAGCGCCGTCTCGCGCGCCGAGGACCCGCCGGCGATGGCCCGAGCGATGCGGCTGGCCGTCGAGGCCGGTCGGCTCGCCCGCGAGGCGGGGCGCATCCCGCGGCGGCTCTACGCCGAGCCCTCGTCTCCCACCGAGGGCGTGCCCGAGCTCGCGTGACCGAGCTCGAGCGCGCCGAGCTCGACACCCTCGCGGCGCGCTGGCGGCGCGCCTTCCGCGACGGCTCGTTCGAGCGCTGCTGCACCCCCGACGTGACCTACGAGGACCCCGTCGTGCCGCATCCGCTCGAGGGCCTGGCCGCGCTGGGCGAGCACGCCGCCGCGCTGCGCGCGGCGCTGTCCGATCTTCGCATCGAGGGCACCGCGCCGCCGCTCGGGCGGGAGGCGCACGCCTGCATCCCCTGGCGGCTGGCCGGCACGCACAGCGGCCACGCCCCCGCGCTGCCCGCCACCAACCGCTTCGTGACGGTGCACGGGCTGCACTACGTGGAGCTGGCGGACGGCCTCGTGCGCCGCGCCCGCGGCTTCTTCGACCTCTACGGGGCGGGCACGCAGCTCGGGCTGCTGCCCGCGCGCGGCGGCCTCGGCGAGACGGCCCTCCTCCTGCTGCGCGGCTTCGGCGTGCGGCGCCGCTCGCCTACTTGACGACGACCTTGCCGGCCATGCCCGGATGCACCGTGCAGACGTAGTCCACCGTGCCGGCCTGCGTGAAGGTCTGCTCGTAGGTGTCGCCCTGCTGCAGGTTGCCGGTGCCCGAGCGGAACTCCTTGCCGGGGCCGCCCTGCTTCGTCACGTCGTGCGGCACGGAGTCGTCGTTCGTCCAGGTGACGGTGCCGCCCTTGGCCACAGTCACGGTCGCCGGCTGGAACTGGATCTCCTTCATGGACACGGCGGCGGTGCGCTTCGGGGCGCCGGCCGCCTCCTGCTTGGCGGTCGTCGCGGCGGCGGTGTCGGACTCGTTGTCGTCGCCGCCGCAGCCGACGACGAGCAACGCCGCGCAGGCGGCCACGGTCAAGAGCAGCTTCCTCATCTCTCCCTCACTTCTCGGGTCCTCCCCTAGCGTAGTCAGCCCACGAGCAGCTCGAGCAGGGCCTTCTGCGCGTGGAGGCGGTTCTCGGCCTGATCCCAGGCGGCGGAGCGCTCGCCGTAGAGCACCTCGGCGGTGATCTCCTCGCCGGGGTGCGCCGGCAGGCAGTGGAGCGCCACGGCATCGGGGCGGGCGCGGCCCAGCAGCGCGGCGTCGACGCGGTAGGGCCGCAGCAGCTCGCGGCGGCGCTCAGCCTCGTCGTCGTCGCCGATCGAGACCCAGACGTCCGTGTAGACCGCGTGCGCGTCCTCGACCGCCTCCTCGGGGAGCAGCGCCGGAAGCCCTGGCAGCGACAGCTCGGGCGGCGAGGCCACGGCCACCTCGACGCCGACTCGCGGGGCGAGCAGGACGAGCGAGCGGGCCACGTTGTTGCCGTCGCCCACGTAGGCGAGCTTGAGGCCGGCGAGCGTGCCGAAGCGCTCGCGCAGCGTCACGAGGTCGGCGAGCGCCTGGCAGGGATGGTGCGCGTGCGTGAGCAGGTTGATCACCGGGACCTCGGCGTACGCGGCGAGCTCCTCGACGCCCTCGTGCGCGCCGGTGCGGACGCCTACGGCGTGCACGAGCCGCGACAGGACGAGCGCCGTGTCGCGCGCCGACTCGCCGCGCGAGCGCTGCAGCTCCGCCTCGCGCAGCACCACGGGCTGCCCACCCAGCTCGCCCACGCCGACCTCGAACGACACGCGCGTGCGGGTCGACGGGCGCTCGAACACGAGTGCCACGCTCCTGCCCGCCAAGGTGCGCGAGGCGCCACGGTCGGCCTTCAGCTCCAGCGCGCGCTCCACCAGGGCGCGCAGCTCAGCGGGCGTAAGCTCCTCACCGGTCAGGAAGTGGCGCGCCACCGGGGCATCGTAGTGACGGTCCTGTCCTGGAACCTGTTCCACGGCCGCGACCTGCCGCCCGGCGGCGCCCCGCGCCCGCTGCCGGCGCGCCTCGTGAGGCCCCAGCTGCTCGATGGATTCGCCGACCGCCTCGCCGGCTGGCACTGGGATCTCGCGCTGCTCCAGGAGGCGCCGCCGCGCTGGCAGCGCGCGCTCGCGCTGAGGGCGCGCGCGAGCTCCGCGATCGCGCTCACCGCGCGCAACGAGCCCGCCTGCCTGCGCCGACGGCTGGCCGACTGGGCGCCGGACCTGCTCGCGGCGAACGAGGGCGGCTCGAACCAGCTGCTCGTGCGCGCCCCCGGCCGGCTGCTCGCGGTGCGGCGGCTTCGGCTCGCCTGGAGGCCCGAGCGGCGGCGCATGCTGTGGGCGCGCGTCGAGTTGCCCGGCGGGGCGCGACTCGCGGTCGGGAACCTGCACGCGTCGGCCGGGCTTCCCGAGCGGGCGGCGGGCGAGCTCGAGCGCGCGGCCGCCCGCGCGCTCGAGTGGGCCGGGCGCGACCCGCTGGTGCTGGGCGGCGACCTCAACCTGCGCCCCGCGCGCCAGCCTGACGCGTTCACGCTGTTGCGGGAGCGCTTCGGGCTCGGACAGCCCACGGCGCCGGGCGCGATCGACCATCTGCTGGCGCACGGGCTCGAGCTGGTCGAGCCGCCCCGCGCGCTGCCCGCGTCGGAGCGCGAGCTGACGAGCGCGCGCGGCGAGCGGCTGCTCCTGTCGGACCACGCGCCCGTCGTCGCCTCGTTCGGCATGAGATAGTCACGCGCGCACACTGGCGTCGGGGAGGAGGCCGAGGGCGGATGGCGGAGGCACGACGGAGCCGGGGCGGGGAGCCCTCCGGGGACGTGTACGCCAAGTCGGCCGCGGAGCTCCGCGAGGCGCTGCGCAGCAGCCTGATCCGCCCGCTCGATCTCGTGATGCTCACGCGCGATCGGATCGAGGAGGTGCTCGACGACGCCGTCGAGCGCGGGCGCATGACGGCGGACGACGCGCAGGAGCTGGCCGCCGGCCTGCTCGAGCGTGGACGGCGGCAGACCAACGACGTCCTTCGCGACCTGGAGGCGCTGCTCGAACGGAGCCGGGACGAGCTCGGCGGTCGCGCCAGCGGCGCCCGCCGCGCGGGTGGCGAGGCCGCCAGAGCCGCCCGC
>JBLNDU010000233.1:0-4178 GCA_050261935.1 Nocardioidaceae bacterium
CGCGATAGGCTCCCGCGGCTCCCGGCGCGGCGGCGCCGATCGTGCCTCCCGCCACCATGTTGGCACTCGCCCTCGCGAGCCCTCAGAATCCCCTTCACACGTGGCCGACCCACCCAAGTTCGACAAGAAGTCCCGCTACACCGAGGGTCGCGGCTTTGCCGGTTCGTTCGAGGGCGAGACCGTCACACGCCGGCGCCTCATGGAGGGAGGCGCCCAGCTGGCCGGCGGCATCGCGGTGGCGGCGATCGCGCTGCCCGGGCTGGGCTTCGCGCTCGGGCCGCTGTTCGAGGACACCACCCCCACGCGCTGGCAGGACGTCGGGCCCGAGGACGACTTCAACGACGTGACGTACGTGCCGCGCGTGATCAACATCGTCCCCGAGGTGGGCGACCCGGGCAAGACCACGATCTACGTGCGCAGGCTCAACCCCGGCCGCGACAAGGAGGTCAGCGGCCAGGATCCCCAGCCCTACGTGGCGATCTCCACCCGCTGCGCGCACCTCGGCTGCCCCGTCCGCTACATCCAGGCCTCGAGGAAGTTCGTCTGTCCCTGCCATGGCGGCGTCTACGGCTTCGAGGGCCAGGTCGTGGGCGGCCCGCCCGTGCGCCCGCTCGACCGCTTCTACACGCGAGTGCGGGCCGGGGTCGTGGAGATCGGCGACCGCTTCTCCGTCAACTCGGAGCTCAAGCGCTTCTCGCCGCGCGACCCGTCGAACCACCTAGACGGGCTCTGGCAGTACCTCTACCCATCGAGGCCGACCACATGAAGCTTCCCGCGCCGCCGCTCCCCAGGTTCCTCCGTCCAGCGCCGCCGCGTCCCGGCGCCCGCCCCTCCGGAGCCGACGGCGCCGGGCCGAACGGCGCGCCTCCCCGTGGCGCGCCGAGCGTCAAGGACGAGGCGGTCGAGGCTGGCGCCTCCCTCGTCGGCTGGCTCGACGAGCGCGCGGGCGCCAGCCCGATCGTGCGGGCGATGCTCTACCGGAAGGTCCCGAAGGGCACGAACTGGTTCTACACGCTCGGGTCGGCCACTATGTTCGCCTTCCTCTCGCAGGCGGTCACGGGCGTGTTCCTGGCCATGTACTACGTGCCGGACCCGGCGCGCGCCTACTCGTCGGCCTCGCACATCACGAACGACGTCTTCCTCGGCGAGCTCGTGCGCGGCATGCACCGCTGGGGCGCCACCGTGATGATCATCCTCGTCTTCCTGCACATGGCGCGCACCTTCTTCTTCGGCGCCTACAAGTACCCGCGCGAGCTGAACTGGGTGATCGGCGTGATCCTGCTCGTGCTGACGCTCGCGATGGGCCTCACGGGCTACCTGCTGCCGTTCGATCAGCGCTCCTTCTGGGCCACCGTGGTGGCCGTGAACATCAACGCCTCGGGCCCGATCGTCGGCCCCTACCTGGCCGACTTCCTGCGCGCCGGGGCGGAGTTCGGCGCCACCACGATCCCGCGCTTCTACGCGCTCCACATGCTCGCCATCCCTGGGCTGATCGCGGCGCTGATCGGCGCCCACCTGTACTTCGTGATCCGGCTCGGCACGACCGCCCCGCCCTGGCTCAAGGCGCAGAAGAAGGACCTCCTGAAGGAGGAGATCTAGCCTCCCGTGGACGCTCGCCAGAAGGAGCAGTACCTCCGCGAGTACTCGATCCTGAAGGGCCAGGGCAAGCCCTTCTTCCCGTACGCGATCGCCAAGGACGGCGCCATGGCGTGCATCACGCTCGCCGTGATCATCCTCATGGCGATCCTGTTCGGCGCCGAGCTCGGGCCGAAGGCCGACCCCACGACGACCACCTACTCGCCGCGGCCCGAGTGGTACTTCTTCTTCCTCTTCGAGCTGCTGCGCGTGGTCAAGCCGCCGGCGCTCGTCTTCCTCGCCACCGTCGGCATCCCGACGGTCTGCCTCGTGCTGCTCCTGCTGCTGCCGTTCTACGACCGCGGTCCGGAGCGCAACCCGCTGCGCCGGCCGATCGCCGTGAGCGCCGGCATCGCGACCATCGCGGCGATGGCCTACCTGACCGTGCTCGGCGCGCTCGCCGGCGCGCCGAGCGAGATCGAGCTCAAGACCGAGCCGCAGTTCGAGGCCGGCAAGCAGGTGGCCGCCTCGTCCGGCTGCCTCGGCTGCCACAAGATCGGCGAGAACGGCAACACGCTCGGTCCGAGCCTGACGGAGATCGGCGACCGGCTCGGCCGGCAGGCGATCGCGCGCACGCTCGTCAACCCCACGTCGCCCATGCCGTCCTACGTGAAGCTACGGGAGCAGAAGCCCGAGCAGTTCAACGACCTCGTCAAGTACGTCGCCTCGCTCAAGAGCGGCGACTAGCGCGCGCATGAATGCGGCGGGAGCCTCCGCCGGCACGCTGCCGGAGACGCAGGTGCGGGCGATGTTCGATCGCATCGCGCGCGTGTACGACCTGATGAACGCGGTGATGACCGTCGGGATGCACGCGCGCTGGCGCGAGCGCGCGGCCGACCTCGCCGCGCTCGCGCCCGGCGGCCGGGCGCTCGACGTGGCCACCGGCACGGGCGACCTCGCCATCGCGCTGAAGCGGCGCGTCGGGTCGGCCGGCTCCGTCGTCGGCGTCGACTTCGCCGAGCGGATGCTCGAGCTGGCGCGCCGGAAGGCGCCGGACGTGCGCTTCGAGGCGGCCAACGCGCTCGCGCTTCCCTACCCCGACGGCGAGTTCGACGCCGCGACGGTCGGCTTCGGCGCGCGCAACTTCCACGACCTGCGCGCCGGGTTGTCCGAGCTCGCGCGCGTCGTCAGGCCGGGCGGCCGCGTCGTCGTGCTCGAGATCACGCGCCCGGAGCGGGCGCCGCTGTCGCACTTCTTCAGGCTCTGGTTCGATTCCGCCGTGCCGCTCCTGGGACGTCTGGCGGGCGACCCCGACGCCTACGCCTACCTGCCGCGCTCGGTGCGGCGCTTCCCCGGCCCGCGAGAGCTGGCCGGCGAGCTCGCGGCGGTCGGGCTCGTTGAGGTGCGCTGGGTCCTCACCGCCGGCGGGATCATCGCCATCCACGCAGGCACGGTAGGCGGGTCGTCGTGAGCAACACGACGCAGGCGCAGCTGGCGCCGGTGCTCGAGGCGGGCGGCCCCGAGCTGCTCGCGCTCCTGCGGCGCACCGAGGCGCGGCTGGCCGAGGTCGCCGAGGCGCACGGCGAGGCGCTCGGTCGCTACGCGGCGGACACCCTGGCGGCCGGCGGCAAGCGCCTGCGGCCGGTGCTCGTGTTCCTCTGCGCGGGGCCGGGCCCGGAGGCTGCGCTGCCCGCGGCGACGGCGGTCGAGCTGCTCCACATGGCGACGCTCGTGCACGACGACGTGCTCGACCGCGCCCGGCTGCGGCGCGGGCGCCCGACGGTGTTCGCGCAGGGCGGCCGGCCGGCCGCCACCGCGGTCGGCGACCTGCTGTTCTCGCGCGCCTTCGCCGAGCTCGTCGCCACCGGGAGCGCCGACGCGGTGGCGACGCTCTCCGTGGCCACCTCCGCGCTCGCCCGCGGCGAGCTGATGCAGCGCGCCGACGCCTGGTCGGCGGGCGTCACGCGCGAGCGCTACCTCGAGCGCTGCCGGCTGAAGACGGCGAGCCTGTTCGGCGCCTCCTGCCGGCTCGGCGCCCTGTTCGGCGACGGCCCCGAGCTGGCGCCCGCGCTCGGCGCCTTCGGCGAGCGAATCGGCCTCGCGTTCCAGCTCTTCGACGACGTGCTCGACGTGTCGGGCCCGGCCGAGCGCACCGGCAAGCCCCGCGGCGCGGACCTGCTCGACGGCACCGTGACGCTGCCGCTCGTGCTCGCGCGCGAGCGCGACGCCGAGCTCGGCCGGCACGACCTGCGGGCCGCCGTCACGAGCCCGGCGGCGGCCGCCGGCGTGTGCGATCGGATCGAGGCGACCGGGGCGCTCGTCGACGCCCGCGAGCAGGCGCTCGCCTACGTCGTGAGCGCGAAGGACGCGCTCGCCGCCAGCGCCGTGCCGGCCGAGCGACGCGGGGTGCTCGAGCTGGTCGCCGACGGCGTCGTGGCCCGCTACGCGTAGCGGCGGCGCGCGAGGGGCGGCGCTGTGGAGTCGCTAGCCCGAAGTTACCCGCTCGCGCGATAGCCGATCTGGCTTTGCGCCTGGGATTCGACGCCCGCGGGGCTGTCTCGTTCGTGGCTACGCGTTTTTGGGGAGCTTCGTCTCGACGAGCT
>JBLNDU010000234.1:0-5443 GCA_050261935.1 Nocardioidaceae bacterium
CATGCCGTCCGGTGCCCGAACGGCGAAGTCCCTGCAAGCTCCGCGGTTTCGCAGGGTCTCGCATGATCTCGCCTAAGCGGACGACGGGCCTCGAACCCGCGACCTTCGGCTTGGGAAGCCGACGCTCTACCAGCTGAGCTACGTCCGCGCGGTGCGGCGATTCTAGCGTCGGTCGGCCGGCGCTCGGCGGGGCCGAGGCGGGCGCGAACTACCCTTCGGGGCGCCCGTGCGGAGGGTGCTCTCCCCGATTCCGATCGCCGTGATCGTCGCTCTTGTGGCGGTGTTCGCCCTGCTCGTGTACGGCATCTCGTCGAGCGAGCCCGACCGCTCGGCGGAGCGCGCGCTCGCCGGGGGCGGCCGCGAGCCGGCCCCGTCGTTCGAGCTGCCGCGGCTGTCGGGCGGCGGTACTGGCTCGCTCGCCGAGCATCGCAGCACGGTCGTGGTGCTCAACTTCTGGGCGTCCTGGTGCGAGCCATGCCGGCGGGAGTCGCCGCTGCTCGAGCGCTGGCACCGGCGGCTCGTCGCGCGCGGCGGGACGGTGCTCGGCGTGGACGTGCTCGACGTGAGCGCCGACGCGCGCGCCTTCGCGCGCCGGTACAGCCTCAGCTATCCGATGCTGCGCGACAGGGACGGCGACGCGCTAGGGCGCTTCGGCGTCGTGGCCTATCCGGAGACGTTCGCGATCGACCGCCGCGGCCGGATCGCCGCGGTGCAGCGCGGCCCGGTCGACGACGCCTGGATGCGCCGGCACGTGGAGCCGCTGCTCAAGGAACGCGCGTGAGCCCGCCGCTCGCGCGCGCAGCGCGCGGAAGGCGGCTCGCACGCCGGTCCGCGAGGTGGCTCCTGGCGCTCGCGGCGACCCTCGTCGCGCTCGCCCTGCCCGGCGCCGCCCTCGCCGCCGACTGCCCGCGCACCTCGCTCGGCGACGTCGAGGACGAGGTGATGTGCCCCGTGTGCGGCACGTCGCTCCAGCTCGCCACGGAGGCCCCCCAGGCCCAGCGCGAGCGCGCCTTCATCCAGCGCCTCGTGGACGACTGCCGCTCGAAGGACGAGGTCAAGGACGCGCTCGTCGCCGAATTCGGCGACGAGGTGCTGGCGCTGCCGGAGGACGAGGGCTTCGACCTCGCGGCCTACATCGTCCCCGCGCTCGCGCTGCTCCTCGGCGCGACCGCCGTGGGCGCCGCGGCGCTGCGCTGGCGGCGGCGCCGCACCGCGCCCGAGGGGCCGGCGACGCCCGGCCCGGCGAACGCCCAGCTCGAAGCCGACATGGAGCGCTACGAGCTGTGAGCGACGGCGTCGACACGACCGTCGTGGCGGCGTTCGCCGTAGGCCTGCTGTCGTTCGTCTCGCCCTGCGTGCTTCCGCTCGTGCCGGGCTACCTGTCGACGATCTCGGGCGTCTCGTTCGCCGACATCCAGGAGGGACGCGGCCGCGCGCGCGTGCTCGGCCCCGCGCTCCTCTTCTGCCTCGCCTTCGGCGCGATGTTCGTGGCGCTCGGGATGACGGCCACCGGCCTCGGACAGACGCTCCAGGAGCATCGCCAGTTCCTGCGGCAGCTGTCGGGCGTGGTGATCGCCCTGATGGGCGTGCTGTTCATCGCGACGCTGTTCGTGCCTCGGCTCAACCGCGAATGGCGGCCCGAGGCGCTCCTGCGGCGCGCGCACACGGGCGGGCCGATCGTGGCCGGGATGGCCTTCGCGGTCGCCTGGCTGCCGTGCACCGGCCCGACGCTCGGCGCGATCCTCACCGCAGCGGGCACGCGCTCCACGGTCGGCCAGGGGGGCGTCCTGCTCGCCTTCTACGCGCTCGGATTGGCCGTGCCGTTCGTGCTCAGCGCGCTCGCCTTCACGTCGTTGTCGCCCGTGTTCCGCTTCTTCCGCGACCACTACACCGCCGTCACCCTCGTGTCGGGCGCCGTGCTCGTGGCGATGGGCGTGCTCCTGCTCACGAACGAGCTCACGCGCCTGAACGCCGAGGCCCTGTCGCTGATGGACGACCTCGGCATCAACTTCTTCAGCGACGTCTGAGGCCGGGGCGGCGCTGCCCGCCGCCGCTCGCTACATCTCCTCGGGCGCCGCCACCCCGAGCAGGTCGAGCGCGCGCGCGATCACGTCGCGCGTGGCGACGCAGAGCGCCAGTCGGAAGTCCTCGTCGCCGCCCTCCTCGGCGGCGCCCAGCACGCGGCAGTCGCGGTAGAAGGCCGAGAACCCCTGCGCCACCTCGTGCGCGTAGGCGGTCAGCCGGTGCGGCGCGCGCCGCGCGGCCGCCTCCTCGACCTCTGCCGGCAACTCGAGCAGCCGCTTGACGAGCGCGCGCGCCGAGGGGTGCACGCGCTCGCGGCTCGCGGTCGGATCCGCCCCGAGCGCCTGCCGCACGCGCGCGGCGCCGGCGCGCCGCATGATGCTCGCTATGCGCGCGTGCGCGTACTGCACGTAGTAGACGGGGTTGTCCTGGGTGTGGCGGCGCGCCAGCGCGAGGTCGAGGTCGAGCGTGGTGTCGTGGCTGCGCTGGAGGAGGAACCAGCGGGCGGCGTCGACGCCGATGTCGTCGAGCAGGTCGTCGAGCGTCACGAACTCGCCCTCGCGCTTCGACATCTGAACGCGCCGGCCGCCCTCGGTGAGGTTGACGAGCTGCATGATGAGGAGCTCGAGCCGGTCCGGATCGCCGCCCAGCGCCTGCCAGGCGGCCTTCATCCGCGCGACGTAGCCGTGGTGGTCGGCGCCCCACACGTCGATCGCGTGGTCGTAGCCGCGCGCGAGCTTGTCCTCGTGGTAGGCGATGTCGGCGGCGAAGTAGGTGAGCTCGCCGCTCGAGCGGCGCAGCACGCGGTCCTTGTCGTCGCCGAAGGCGCTCGTGCGCAGCCAGGTGGCGCCCTCGGACCCGTAGACGCGGCCCCGCTCGCCCAGCAGCTCGAGCGCCCGGTCGATCGCCCCCGCCTCGTGCAGCGAGCGCTCGGAGGTGAAGCGGTCCATCCGGACGCGGAAGCGCTCGAGCGTGGCGCGCACGTCCTCCAGCATGAGCTCGACGCCGCGCCGCGCCAGCTCGTCGAGTCCCGCCTCGGCGGCGCCCTCGATGCGCGCCGCCAGCTCGGCCACGTAGGCGCCGCGATATCCGTCCGCCGGCGGCTCCTCGCCGCGCGCGCGGGCGCGGATCGACTCCGCGAAGCGCCGCACCTGGCTCCCGTGGTCGTTCACGTAGTACTCGCGCTCGACCTCGTGGCCGGCGAAGGCGATGAGGCGGCAGAGCGCGTCGCCGTACGCGGCGTGCCTTCCGGCGGCGACGGTGACCGGTCCCGTGGGGTTGGCCGACACGAACTCGACGTTCACCCGCTCGACGCGCGTCGGCGTGCCGCGCCCCCAGTCCGCGCCGGCGGCCACGAGCCGCGCGACCGCATCGAGGTACCAGGCGTCGGCCATGAACAGGTTGAGGAAGCCGGGACCGGCCACCTCCACGCGCTCGACCGAGGCGCCCAGCCGTGTCCCGAGCGTCTCCCCGAGCCGCTCCGCCACGACCCGCGGCCGCTCGCCGAGCGCCCCGGCCAGCAGCAGCGCGGCGTTCGTGGAGTAGTCGCCGAAGTCGGGCCGCGGCGGGCGCTCGAGCCGCGGCGGGTCGACGGCGCCGTCCCCGCGCAGCTCGACGGCGGCGTCGCCCACCGCGCCGCGCAGCTCGGTCACCGGATCGCCCGCGCGCTTCCTGTGCCCCGCGTCGCTCATGGGCTCAATAGTGATACGGCTCGCGGGCGAGGATCTTGTGCGCCCGGAACAGCTGCTCGAGCAGCACCACGCGCGCGAGCTGGTGCGGCAGCGTCATCGGGCCGAGCGACAGGCGGAGGTCACAGCTGTCGAGCTCGAGGCCGCGCGGACCGCCGATCACGAAGCAGACGTCGCGCCCCGCGCGGCGCCGCTCCTCGAGCCAGCGGCTGAACGCGAGCGAGTCGAACGTCCTCCCCCGGTCCGAGAGCAGCACCACGTAGGCGCGCTCGGGAATCCGCGTCGCGGCGCGCTCGTCCTCGCGCACCTCCTGTACCTCGACGCGGGCCAGCCCGGCGATCAGCTTCTGGTAGTGCTGGACGTCGTCCTGGAACGGCGGCCGCAGGCGGCCGACGGCGATCACCGAGATCCGCATGGGGCGGTGCGATACTACGCGCGTGCCCGAGCAACCCCCAGAGGAGCGCCACTTCAACATCCACACCGACCCCGAGACGATGGCGGGCCACTACGCCAACTTCGCCAACGTCTCGCACTCGGACTACGAGTTCACGATCACCTTCGCGCGCGTCGACCACGAGGTAGACGAGGGCGAGGTGCCGGGGGTCGTGGTGTCGCGGATCAACCTCTCGCCGCGCTTCATGCGCGAGCTGATCGACGCCATGGAGGACAACTTCTCGAAGTGGCAGACGCGCGAGGGGATCCGGGACCTGCCCGAGTTCGGCGACCAGCAGCAGGGCGAGTAGCCGGCGCGGCTAGCGGCCGCGTTCGAAGGCCACGCCGGCGCCGATCCGCTCGACCGTGGTCGGGTGCGTGCCGAACAGCGCGTGCGGCAGCGCCGGCGGGTCGGGGTCGGAGACGTTGGCGAGCGAGAGCCGACGCTCGAGCGCGATCTGCGCGGAGGCATCGCGCGTGAGCCGCAGCGCGAAGGCGTCGGCGCTCGCCTCGACCTCGCGCGAGAGGACGTTCGAGGCGACGCCCAGCGCGAACGAGGCCAGCGCGACCGCCAGCGCGAGCGCCGGCAGCGCCGCCGGGCCGGTCGTCGCCCCGGGTGCGCGGATGCCCTGGCGGCGCCAGAGCGGCTCGGCGAGAGCCTGCGCGAGGAGGGTGCCCGCCGGCGCCACGAGGGCCAGCCAGGCGAGCCCGCGGAGCAGGTCGCGATGCCGCTGGTGCCCGAGCTCGTGGGCGACGACGGCGCGCACCTCGGCCGGCGGGAAGCGGTCGATCAGCGTGTCGTAGAGCACGACGCGCTTCGTCGGGCCGAGGCCGCCGACGTAGGCGTTCGCGCCGGTCGTGCGGCGGCTCGCGTCGACGCGCATCACCTCGCCCACCTTGACGCCGGCGCGGTCGGCGAGCTCGAGCACCTCGGAGCGCAACCTGCCGTTCGGCAGCGGCTCGAAGCGGTTGAAGAGCGGGTCGACCACGATCGGGAACAGCCAGGTGGTGGCCACCCCGACGGCCACCACGCAGCCGGCCGCCGGGATCCACCAGCGCCGCGGGAAGCGCCGCACGAGAGCGAGCCCGAGGGCGCCGCCGCCCGCCGCCAGCGCCGCCTGGACGCCGGCCGCCTTGCCCACGTCGGTGAGCCACGGTCCCCAGCTCTGGGTCGACAGGCCCACGTCGACCGCGCGCTCGTGCGCCGCGGCGGCGAGCGGCAGGCCGACGGCGACGAGCGTGAGCGAGATCCCGGCGCCCACCGCCGCGCCGTGGCGCACGAGCGTGTCGAACTCGAGCCC
>JBLNDU010000235.1:0-8108 GCA_050261935.1 Nocardioidaceae bacterium
TGCATCGGGGTGGACGCCGTCTCGAGATGGAGAAACGACGCGTCGAGCGCGCTCATGGGCTCCACGGCGACAGCCTCGCACCGAGCCACCGCCGCGTCGAGCCCCCCAATCGGCTGACCGAGGGACAGGTCGGACCGGGAAGGCCGCGGCGAGGCCCGCCGGCACGGGCCCGGCTGACCGGGGGGACTGAACGGGCCGGGAACCGCCGGGCCGCTTGACATCGAGTGCCAATCGGGGACATATTCGCCCACAGGGGCGCCCTTGCCCCCGCGCCCCACGATGCCCGAGACACCCCGCATACCGCTACCGAGGCTCCCGCTCGGGCTGCCGAAGCCGCCGCTTCCGGCGCTCGCGGCGCTCGGACTGGGCGCGCTGCCGCCGCTCTGGCGCGAGGTGCGGGTCGCCCTCGAGGCGGCGGCGCTGATGCGCGAGCCGATCTTCCACGGGGAGGGCGTGAGCGACGGCGGCGGGCAGCCGGTGCTGCTCGTGCCGGGCTTCCTCGCCGGCGACGACGCCTTCGCGCTGATGACCGACTGGCTGCGCCGCACCGGGCACGTTCCCAGCCGGTCGGGCATGCGCCTCAACGTCGACTGCTCGGGCGCCTCGATCAAGCGGCTCGAGCGGCAGCTCGAGCAGCTCGTGGAGCGTGAAGGGCGCAGGGCCGCGATCATCGGGCACAGCCGCGGCGGCCACCTCGCCAAGGTGCTCGCCGTGAAGCGCCCCGAGCTGGTGTCGGGCGTGGTCGCGCTCGGCTCGCCGCTGCTCGACCCGTTCGCGATCCACCCGCTCGTGCGGCTCCAGATCGAGCTCGTGGGAGCGCTCGGCTCGCTCGGCGTGCCGGGTCTGTTCGGCCGCGCCTGCCTCGACGGCGACTGCTGCCTCGAGTTCTGGCAGCGATCGCTCGGGAGGCTGCCCGGCGACATCGGGTACGTCTCCGTCTACTCGCGCAGCGACGGTGTCGTCGACTGGCGCGCCTGCCTCGACCCGCACGCGAGCCACGCCGAGGTCGACGCAAGCCACATCGGCATGTCGCTCAGCGCCCAGGTCTACCGCACGGTCGCCGAGGCGCTCGCCGACTTCCGCCGCCGGACCACGCCGGCCGCCCCCGCGCCAGCCGGCTGAGGGCGGCGCCAACCAGCGCGGCGACCCACCGGGCCGAGCGCTATCATCGAATTGTTAGATCTAACTATTCGTCGTCCTGGATTGCCGGGGAGGCGGAGGAAGGAGGCCCAGATGGCCTCCGAGACCCAGAACCGACGGGCGTCGGCGCGCCAGACCGCGACCCGATCCAAGCGGCCCGTCGTCGCCCGCCGTCGCCCGCCGCGACGAGCCGTGCGCCCCAGACGCGCGACCGATGCGGGCAGGGTTCCCGGTTCACCCGGGATCGGCGCTACCGGTGCACGTGGGATAGGGCTCGCGGACGAGGGCGACTGGCGGCTCGACCCGTACGCGCCGGGACAAGTCGCTTTCGAGCCGCCGGGCGGCGCGTCGCCGGGCTTGCACACGAAGCCGCCGGAGCATGCTGCCCGCGAGCGGATGTCGATCGTCGACGCGGCCTGGCTGCAGATGGACCGCCCGACGAACCCGATGGTGGTCAACGTGCTGCTCTCGTACGAGCGGTCCGTCGACCCGCATGCCGTCCGGACGATCCTCGAGGAGCGGATCGCGGCACGCTTCCCGCGCTTTCGCCAGCGCGTCGGGCGAGATCTTCTCGGCCGACCCCGCTGGGAGGACGACGGGCCCTTCGACGTCGATCGGCACCTGCACCGGCTGGCGCTTCCGGCGCCGGGCGACCGCGAGGCGCTGCAGCAGCTGATCGGCGACCTGGTCTCCGTGCCGCTCGACCGCGGCAAGCCGCTCTGGGATCTCTACATGATCGACGGCTACGGGCACGGCTGCGCGCTGCTCGTGCGCGTCCACCACTGCGTGGGCGACGGGGTCGCGCTCTCGCAGGCGCTCGGGCCGCTCGTCGGCGTCGACTCCCAGGACGCCTTCGCCCTGCCGGCGCCAGGAGCGAACGGACGCGGAGCGCTCGGCCGGCTGCCGCTCGCTGGCCTGGCCTCGAGCGGCTGGCATGGCGCCGAAGGGTTCCTGCGGGCGGGCGCCGCGACCGCACTGCACCCCGCTCGCCTGCCCGGCGCCGCCGCGCAGCGCAGCGCCGACATGGAGGCGCTGGCACGGCTTCTGGCGGGGCGGACCGATGCCCACGGGCCGCTCAAGCGAGAGCCGGGCATGGGGCAGCGCGTGGCATGGTCGCGACCGCTGCCGCTCGCCGACCTCAAGCGGAGCGCCCGCGACGCCGACGCGACGGTCAACGACCTGCTCGTCACCGCCGTCAGCGGCGCGCTGGGCCGCTACCTGCGCGCCCGCGGCGCCGGCATCGACGAGCTGCACGCGGTGATGCCGATCAACCTGCGCCCGCTCGACAGGCCGCTGCCACGAGAGCTCGGCAACCGCTTTGGGCTGCTGATCGTCGCTCTGCCGGTGGGCATCCGCGGGCAGCGCAAGCGGCTGGCGGCCGTCAAGCAGACCCTGAACGCGCTCAAGCGCTCACGGCAAGCGCCCGTCAGCTTCGCGATCCTCGGCGCGCTCGGTCTGACCCCAGCTCAGCTCGAAGCGCCCGCCGTCGACTTCTTCACCGCCAAGGCCACGCTCGTGCTGACCAACGTCGTGGGCCCCCCCACGCCGCTCCAAACCGCCGGCACCGAGCTCGCGGGCGTGCTCGTCTGGGCGCCCTGCTCCGGCAACCTCGGCATCAGCGTCACCATGCTCAGCTACAGCGGACAAGTCAGCATCGGCCTGCTCACCGACGGCGGCCTCGTGCCACACCCCGACCGGCTCGTGGACCGGATCGAGACGGAGCTGCACCAACTCACCGCCGGCTGAACAAGCCCCGCGCCAGCGGAGCTCGTCAGCGCCGCTCAAGGGTGCGGCCGCCCGAGGCCGCCTGGCCGACTTGGGGCCCGAGCGCTGTGCCAGACTCCCCTCGATGGCCAAGCAGAGGCAGCGCCAGGTGCGGACGCAGATGCAGGTGGGCGCGCTCGCCGCCATCCAGCAGCTCGAGCACCGGACCGACGAGCAGCTCCAGAGCGAGTCGAAGCACCGGGTGGCCGCCAAGGCCCTGCTCGGGGCGCGCGCCGCTGAGCGCTATGACGTCAAGGCCGCGCGCGCCTACTTCAACGAGGCGCTCGTGGGCTGCCACCCGCAGGAGCGCCCGGCCCTCCGGCAGATGATGAAGGCCTCGCTCGCGCTCGCGGAGCGGCGCCCCGACGATCTGAAGGAGGCGGTCGAGAAGCTCGGCCAGACGCCGCCCTCGTCGCGGCAGCTCCTGATGCTGCGCGTGGTGGGCCTCCTCGCCCCGCCCCCGGGCGCCGGCGCGTTCGCTCGCGTGAGGGGCGTGCTCCTGCTGGTGCTGCTCGTCGTGGTGCTGGTCGCCGTGGGGTTCGGGCTGGCGAAGCTCGTGGCGCTCCCGTTCGGAGGCGTGGGCACTGCCTTCGGGCTGCTGCTCGGCCTCCTGATCGTCGCCCTCGTGCTCGGCGCGCTCGCGCTCCTCGGCAGGCGGCGGCAGGCGAAGGCGCGCGCGGCGAGAAGCGGCGCCGCCTGACGGCGGCCGGTCCGCGAGGCCGGCGTCCGATGCGCGGCGGCACGGGCGCCGAGGGACGGCGGCCCGGCGTCCGTCGCAGGGCGGGTCAGTTGAGCGCCGTGGCGAGGCGGCGCCGGTGCTCGCGCGCGAGCGGGTGCTCCGGGCCGAGCTCCGTGAACAGGCCGACCATCGCGCGCCGGATGAGGTCACGGCGCTCTGGGTCGGCCTCGCCCGCGAGCGCCTCGTGCAGGAGCTCGAGCCCGGCCTGCGGATCCCCGCCGTCCCAGGCGTCGAACGCCGGCGCGACGCCGTCGTCGGCGAGCGCCAGCCGGGCGCGGGCGGCCAGCCCGTCGGCCTCGAAGTCGCCGGCCGCCGGCTCGACGAGCTCGAGCGCGGCCTCCGGCTCGCCGCGCCTGATCAGGAGCCGGGCGAGCCCGCGCTTGGCGTCCGCCTGGCGGGGATCCAGCTCGAGCGCCCGGCGCAGCGCGGCCTCGTCGCCGTCGGCGGCGCCGCGCCGCGCGAGCTCGTCGGCCTCCGAGGGCACGAGCGAGTCGAAGAAGGCCTCCACCCGCGGCGGGGGCAGAGCACCCGTGAACTCGGCCGCCACGGCGCCGTCCCGGAACGCCTTGACCGCCGGGATGCCCTGCACCCGGTAGCGCGCGGCGAGCCGCTGGTTGCGGTCGACGTCGACCTTGGCGACCTCGACCTTGCCGGCGCGCGCCGCGGCCGCGGCCTCGAGCGCCGGCCCGAGCGCCCTGCACGGCGCGCACCACGCGGCCCAGAAGTCGACGACGATCGGCAGCTCGCGTGAGCGCTCGATCACTCGGCGCTCGAAGCTCGCCTCGTCGACGTCGAAGACGTGCGCGGTCTCGGCGGTCATGCGCTTCCCCGCGAGTGAGGGGCGCCCCGGGCCGCGCGCCGCCGCGCCGCCCGCGTGGCTCGATTCGACGCGACCGGAGGACCAGGCGTCAACCGTGGCGACTTCACGCCGTCGTAGGCTAGCGGCGTGCCGCTCTCCCCCCTGGCACGCCGCTACGACCAGTTCATCCTCGACCTCGACGGCTGCGTCTACGTCGGCGAGGAGCCCACGCCGGGCGCCCCCGAGACGGTCGCGGGGCTCCGCGCAGCCGGCAAGCGGGTCACGTTCGCCACGAACGACCCGCGCCGCGCGACGGAGGAGTACGTGGCCAAGCTGTGGCGGCTCGGCATCCAGGCGTCGCTGGCCGACGTGGTGACCGTGGGCGGCGCGACTCAGCACCTGCTCGCCGAGACGCGCCGGGGCCGCACCGCCTTCGTGATCGGCACCGAACCGATGTTCCGGCACGTCGAGAACGCCGGCCTGCGGCTCCTCAACGGCACCGACCTCGCCTCGCGCGCGGAGGTGGTCGTCGTCGCCGCGACCGAGGACCTGATCTACGACGACCTCCGCAACGCCGCGCTCGCCGTGCGGCGCGGCGCCGACTTCCTCGCAACCGGGCGCGACGCCACCTACCCGCAGCCGGACGGCCCGTGGCCGGGCACCGGCGCGATCCTGGCCGCCGTCGAGACGGCCAGCGGCGCGACCGCCAAGGTGGTCGGCAAGCCCGAGCCGCAGCTCTTCCTCACCGCGCTCGACCGGCTCGGCGACGGCCGCACGCTCGTCGTCGGCGACCGGCTCGACGCCGACGTGGCGGCCGCCGCGCGCGCTCGGCTCGACGCGGCGCTCATCGGCTCCGAGGCCATCCGGACGCCGCCCCACAGCGACGACGGCTCGCCGGCCCCGGTCGCCGTGGCCGACAGCCTGGCGGCGCTGCTGACGACCGCGTAGCCCGGCCCTGTAGCCCTCAGCCGCCTTCGACGACCGTGGCACCCGCGCGTCGATTCGCGCCATGCGCGGCCGCGCCGCTTTCGACGCCGGCCCGCGAGGTAGATCGGGGTGTGTCGAGCGAACGGCTGGTGAGCGTCCGACCGCGCGCCGTGCTGCAGGTTCTCGGCGTGACGATGTTCGACCGCCTGCGCAGGGTCGCCGTGCGCCACGACGAGAGGCTGCGCGCGCAGCTGAGCTCCGACGAGCTCGAGCAGCTCGCCGACACGCTCGACCGCCTGCGCGGCGCCGTGGAAGCGCCCGTCGCCGCCTCCAACGGCGGCTGACGCCGGCTCCGGTCGCGCGGAGTCGAGCCCCCTGACGCGCGGGCACACCCGCTCATCGCCCTGGCCGCGCCGCGCCCGGATCGACGCCGAGCAGGGCACAGGCGGCGGGCGTGACCTCGAGGCCGGCGGCCGCGGCGGCCGACAGCGCCCGGGCCGGCTGCACGCCGCGCAGCGCGTGCAGATGGGCGGCGCATACGGCGGCGACGAAGTCTGTGCGCCGGTCGCCGTGCAGGGCCACGGCCCCGCGCCTCCTGAGCTCGCGCCCGAGCAGCGCCAGGAGCTCGTCGAGCGCCTCCGCCCCGTCCTCTGTCGCCGCGACCGGGACACGACGCCAGTCCAGGCCGGCACGCTCGTAGTCGCCGAGGTTGTGCCGTGTGACCATCGTCGAGACGACGAGGCGGACGCCGTTCGCGCGAAGCCAGGCGATCTCCGCCGCCCTGCGACCGGGCCGGTGGCTGCGCCCGCCGCCGCCGGGCCGCTCGAGCGCACACAGCTTGCGCGGTCGGGCCCACCACAGCCGCTTGGGCGCCTGCAACTCAACCCCGACGTCCTCCGTGCTCGACCGCCGCATGCCCACCTCCTCGATGCGCTCCCCGCTGCGAAGCCCGCTCCTGTGCGGCTAACGCCGTGCACGCGGATGCTCGCCCCCGGGCGCGGCCATAGACTTCGGCGCCATGTGCCGCGTGTTCGGCTGCGTGGCGGCGGAGCCGGTGTCGGTCCGGCACGAGCTGCTCGAGGCGGATAACCCACTGATCCACCAGTCCCAGGACCACGACTCGGGCTGGGGCATGGCGGTCTACGAGCGGCCCGACGGGGCCGAGCCCAAGCGGCTCCGGTTCCCCGGGGCCGCCTACGCCGACGCCGGCTTCCGGGCCGCGACCGAGACGCGCGGCCGGATCTTCAACGCTCACGTCCGGCGGGCGACGATCGGCGGCCTGTCGCTCGCGAACACGCACCCCTTCTGCCTCGGCCCCTACTCGTTCGGCCACAACGGCACGGTGCTCAACCACGCACGCCTCCTCGAGCCGGGGATGCCGGAGCCGGCCGGTGACACCGACTCGGAGCGCATGTTCGTGCGTCTGCTGCACGAGTACGACCCCGAGGACCCGATCCCATCGCTGCGACGCGCGATTCGGATCTGCGTGGAGCGCTCGCCGTTCTCCGGCGTGAACTTCCTGTTCTCGGACGGCGACCGGCTGTTCGCCTACCGGCTCGGCGTCTTCGAGCTGCACTGGCTGGCGCGGCCCGGGCAGCTGCTCGTCGCATCGGAGCGGATGACGGACGAGCGCTGGCACAGCGTGCAGCAGGACGTGCTGCTCGTGCTCGATCCCGACGACCTCGAGGAGCCGCACGCGGAGCGCCTCCTGGGCGACGAGCTGCTGGCGGACGCCGACGTGCGCCGGTTCGACGAGGGCGTCCACCTGCGCGGCGCCGAGCGCGGCGCGTTCGCCGCCGAGCGGGCCGCGCGCCTCGCCGCCGCCTCCGGCGAGTGACGCGCCGCTTCGCCGTGCTCGTCAATCCGAGCTCCGCCGGAGGGCGGGCGCTCGCCGCGCTGCCGAGCGTCACCGCAGAGCTCGAGCGGCTCGGTGCGCCCTGGCGCAGCGTCGAGACGCGCAGCCTCGAGCACGCCGCCGCCGAGGCGAGCGCCGCGGCGGCGGCCGGCGAGACGGTGGCCGCGCTCGGCGGCGACGGGCTCGTCCGCCCGATCGCCGGGGCGCTGAGGGGAGGCCAGGCCGCGCTGGCGGTGCTGCCGGGCGGCCGCGGCAACGACTTCGCCCGCGTCCTCGGCATCCCGAGCGACCCCGTGGCCGCCGCTCGGGTGGCGGTCGAGGGGCGCGAGCGGCTCCTGGACGTCGCCGACTGCGACGGCGTGCCGTACCTCGGCATCGCGAGCCTCGGGCTCGACTCCGATGCCGCCCGCCTGGCCAACGAGGCTCGCCTCATCCGCGGCAGGCTTGTCTACCTCTATGCGGCGCTGCGCGCCCTCGCGGCCTGGCGGCCGGCCACCTTCCGGCTCGAGGTCGACGGGGAGCGGCACACCGTGAGCGGCTACTCCGCGGCGGTCGCCAACACAGGCGCATACGGCGGCGGCATGCTCCTCCTCCCCCACGCCGAGCCCGACGACGGCAAGCTCGACGTGCTCGCGATCCGGCGCCACTCGAAGCTCCGCTTCCTGCGCGACCTGCCGAGCGTCTTCCGCGGCGCTCACCTCGCCTCGCCCAACGTGCTCCTCTGGCGCGGCGAGCAGGTGAGCGTGGACGCCGACCGCCCCTTCGACGTGTACGCCGACGGTGATCCGATCGGGCGCACGCCGGCCACGATGCGCGTGCGGCCGCGCTGCCTGCGGGTGCTGGTGCCGGCGTGAGGCCCGGCCGCCGCCGTCGCGGAGCCGACC
>JBLNDU010000236.1:0-3064 GCA_050261935.1 Nocardioidaceae bacterium
CCGCAGCCCGCTCGGCTTCCTGCTGGGTTCCTGGCGCGACGGCTGGTCCGGCGCGCTGCAGATGGGCGCCAGGAACGGGGCGTGGTGCGTCGGATGCTGCTGGGCGCTGATGGCGTCGCTGTTCGCGCTGGGCGTGATGAGCATCGCCTGGATGGCGTTCGTCGCGGCGCTGATCGCGGCCGAGAAGATCCTCCCGTGGCGTCGTGTCGCGACCTACGGCACAGCGGCGATCCTGCTCACGCTCGGCGTGCTGCTGCTCGTCGCACCAGATGCGATCCCGGGCCTGACGATCCCCGGGCACGACCCGATGCCCGAGATGGAGCAGATGGGCTCGTAGCGCGGCGGCGTCAGGCGGCTGGTGCGGGACTGCCCGGAGGGGGCGCTTCGGGCCGCGCGGCGGGTGCGCCCGGCCTGCGGGCCCGCCACAGCGCGACCGCGAGCGCTCCGAGTCCCAGGACGGTTGCCGCCAGCCCGACGAGGGCGCCCACGACGGGGATCAGGGCCAGCACGCGCAGGATCCCCCAGCCGACCAGCAGCGCGACCCATGCCGACGTCGACCGGTTGCGCAGCACCCGGCGGCCCAGGATCCAGGCGGTCGTGGCGTAGGCGACGAGCAGCACGGGGATCGTGGCCAGCAGGAGCGCGACGCCGAACGGGATGCCCACCAACGTGACGAGTGCCAGCACCGCGAGCAGCGGGATGCCGATCGCGATCGCGAAGCCCCAGGCGACCGAGACACCGAGGCGCTCGCGCACGGCCCGCTCCGCCGCCTGGAGCGCGCCCGGCGCCAGCAGGACGAGCAGGGCGCCGACGATCAGCGTCGAGACGGACACCGCCAGCCACCAGCCGAACATGCTCAGCCAGCCCCACCCGCTCGCGGCGTCGGACCAGTCCTCGTTGCTGATCTTGCCGGCCACCCTGGCGCCGCGCGCGAGAACGGGCCTCTCGTCCCCGTAGAGCAGGTCGCCGCCGACGCGCGCCGTCGGAGCGAGAAAGGCCCGGTCGGAGACGGTGATCAGATCGCCGTCGATGCGGCCGGTCACCCGGACCGGTCCGCTCACCGACACGACGTCGCCCGTGGCGCGTCCGGCGATCCTCACGGTCCCGTCGAGCACGACGACGTCGCCGGCGGTCTGGCCGGGCGGAACGACCGCGCCACCCGTGATCACGACGTGATCGGTGGCGGCTGAAGCGCTGCCGGTGCCCAGGAGAAGGGCCAGCAACGCGACGATTGCTGCGCAGACAGCGTGGCGCTTGGACATCTGAACGCTCCTCGGGCGGGGTCGGCGCAGCATCGCAGCCGGTCACCGCCCGGCGCAAGGGCGCACGCACGGCTCGCGGCCACGGCCGGAGGCGACACTACGGGGGGTGGAGAACGGGCAGATCGCCGACCGCCTCGACGCGTTCGCGTCGCTGCTCGAGCTGGGCGAGGCGAATCCGTACGGGGTTCGCGCCTACCGCCGCGCGGCCGACGCGGTCCGGGGTGCGGCGTTGTCGGTCGCGGAGCTGGTGCGGTCGGGGCGGGCGCGCGAGCTGCGCGGGATCGGGCCCGGGATCGAGGCGCGGCTGCGCGAGCTGGTGGAGACGGGTGAGATCGCCGAGCTGGCGGAGCTGGAGCGGGAGCTGGCGCCGGATCTGGTCGGGCTCGGGCGTTACCTGGGGCTGGGCGCGAGGCGGTCGGTGGAGCTGGCGCGGGCGCTGGGCGTTCGCACGGCCGAGGAGCTTCGCGAGGCGGCGGCCGCGGGCCGGCTGCGGACCGTGCCCGGAATCGGGCCGAAGACCGAGGCGCAGCTGCTCGAGGCGCTCGGCCGCGAGGGCGCGCCGCGGCCGCGACGCGGCCTCCTGCTCGACCGCGCGTGGGAGCTCGTCGGGGGCGTAGCGACGGCCATTGACGGCGAGGCGGCGGGCGATGTGCGCCGCTGGCGCGACTCCTGCGAGCTGCTGTCGGTCGTCTGCGCGGCCTCGGATTTGCGCCCGGTGCTGGCGCGCTTCGCCGCGCTGCCCCAGCTGGTAGCGCTCGTCGAGCAGGAGGAGCGGCGGGCGGTGGGGGTGACGGTCGAGGGCGTTCCGGTCGAGCTCGTCGTCGCCGAGCCGGAGCGGTTCGGGACCGCGCTCGTGCGTGCCACGGGCTCGGCGCCATACGTCGAGGCGCTCGAGCCGCTGCCGGAGGCGCCCGACGAGCAGGCTGTGTTTCGGGCGCTCGGGCTGCCGTGGTGCCCGCCCGAGCTGCGCGAGGAGCCGTTTCGCGGCGAGCCGCCGGCGCTCCTCGAGCCGGACGACATCCGCGGCGACCTGCACACCCACACGACCTGGTCGGACGGGAGGGCGAGCGTCGAGGAGATGGGGCGCGCGGCTCGGGAGCGCGGCTACGACTACCTCGCGATCTGCGATCACACGCCGGCCGTGGGAGCCGTGCGCGGCCTGACGGCCGACGACGTCCGCCGTCAGGCGGAGGAGGTCGCGGCGGCCAACGAGCAGCTGGCGCCGTTTCGCGTCCTGCGCGGGATCGAGTGCGACATCCTCCCGGACGGCCGGCTCGATCTCCCCGATGACGTCCTCGCGGAGCTCGACTGGGTGCAGGCGAGCGTGCACGGCGGCCAGCGGATGCCGCGGCGGGAGCTGACGAAGCGGGTCGAGGAGGCGCTGCGCAACCCGTACGTGCGCTGCCTCAGCCATCCCAAGGGCCGCTACATCAACCGGCGGCCGGAGAACGCGCTCGACCTGGAGCGCGTCCACCGGGTGGCGCTCGAGGAGGGGGTGGCGCTCGAGGTCAACGGGCTCCCCGACCGGCTCGACCTTCGCGGCGAGCATGTCCGCGACGCGCTCAGAGCCGGTGTGCGGATCGTCTGCTCGACCGACGCCCACTCCGTGCGCGGGCTCGCGAACATGGCGCTCTCGGTCGCGACGGCGCGGCGCGGCTGGGCGACGGCCGCCGACGTCGTCAACGCCCAACCGTTGCGGTCGCTGGTCGACCCGCGCCCGCCCCCCGCGCGGGGGGGCGCGGGGGGCGGCCCCCGCCCGGCGCGGGGGGCACCGGGGCGGACCCGCGGGGGGGGCGGCGCGG
>JBLNDU010000237.1:0-2928 GCA_050261935.1 Nocardioidaceae bacterium
GCGAGCGAGCCGAGGATCGCCGAGGTGGCGAGCACGGCGGTGAACAGCGACACGAGCGTGCCGACGCCGAGCGTGAAGGCGAACCCCTTGACGCCCGCGGTGGCGAGCGTGAAGAGGATGAAGGCGACGCCGATCGTGACGACGTTCGCGTCGATGATCGTGCGCAGCGCCTTGCTGTAGCCGCTCGCGATGCCGGCCGGTATCGATCTCCCCGCGCGGATCTCCTCCTTGATCCGCTCGTACATGACGATGTTGGCGTCGGCGGCGACCGCCAGCGTGAGCACGAGACCGGCGATGCCCGGCAGCGTGAGCGTGATCGGGATGAGCTTGACGAGCGCGAACAGCAGCACCGCGTAGATCAGGAGCGCGACCGTGGCCACCGCCCCGAGGGCCCGGTAGAAGGCCAGCAGGAAGAGGATCGTGAGCGCCAGGCCCACGGCTCCGGCGATCAGCCCCTGGTGGAGCGCCTGCTTGCCGAGCGTGGCCGAGACCTGCGTCTGAGAGATCAGCTTGAGCTCGATCGGCAGCGCGCCGATGCGCAGGTTCTCGGCGAGGTCCTGCGTCTCCTGGATGCTGCCGATGCCCTGGATCTGTGCGCCGTCGCGCCCGTCGATCCCCTCCGGGTACCTACCGAAGTCGATCGTCGCGAGCGAGACGATGCGGTTGTCGAGCGTGATCGCGAAGCGCTGGAAGGCCTGCTCGCGGTTCGCGCCCGGCGGCAGGATCTGCTGCGCGCCCCGCTCCGCCTCGCGCTTCGTGGCGGCGGCGAAGGCCTTGCGCCCGTCGTCGGTGAACTGCATCGTGACGATGGGCTCGTTGGTCTGCGGATCGAAGTTCTGCTCGGGGTTCTTGATGTCCGAACCCGACAGCTCGGAGTCGTCCTCGAGCACGAAGTAGCGCCGGAGCGACTCGGGCTGGTTCGCCGCCCGCTCGGCCTCGATCACGACGATGCCCTGCGGCACCTTCATCACCCGGCTGCCCGATGGCGGGCCGCCGCCGCCGAGCGCCTTCAGCTCGTCGAGGCACTCCGTGCCCTTCGCGTAGGTGCGGCTCCCGGGTCGCTGCTCGTAGTCCGAGAGCAGCTCGGAGCAGCTCGTGTCGGGTCCCGCGAGCAGCTTCCGGCCCGGCCCGAAGAGGTAGTACTTGTCCTTCGAGGTGTCGTTGCGGCGGTCGGCCTGTTGCGGGGACAGGTCCGAGTCGGGCGGGACGTCGGTGGCCTCGGCCTTCGGCTTCTGTCGTGAGGCGACCTCGACGGCGTCGTACAGCGCGCGCGAGCCGCCGTAGGGAGCGTCCGGTCCGCGGCCGCCGAGCACGTTCGGCTCCCAGTCGTAGAACTGGAGCTGCGCCGTCGTGCCGACCTGATCGATCGCGCGCTGGGCGTTCTTCACGTCGGGCAGCCCGATCGAGATCTGGTTGGCGCCCGCGCGCTGGATCTCGGGCTCCGAGACCCCGAGCGCGTCGGTCCGCTTGCGGATCGTCTCGATCGCGTCGTCCACGGCCTGCGGCGTGACCGTCGGCACCTGGGGCGTGGGTCGGCCCTCGTAGACGAGCTCGATCCCGCCCCTGAGGTCGAGGCCGAGGCGGGTCGGCTTCGTGGCGATCACCACGCCCGCCGCGACCAGCAGCAGCGCGACCAGGCCGAGAATCGCGAGGTTGCGCTTGCGCGAGGTCAAGGAGTAGCGGCCGTCAGCGCGGGGTCAGGACGAGCAGCAGCCCGCCGTCGTCGTCGTAGGCGGGGAAGATGTCGGCCTTGGCCTGCTCGGGCCGGTCGCCCTCGGCGTGCACGGTGACCGACTTGTCGAGCACCCGCACGCCCCACTCGAGCGCGGTCGAGATGTGGTCGTCGCCCGAGTCGAACTCGAGCCCGAGCACCTCGTCGACCGGGCGGCCGATCACGTCGAGGTCGCCGAGCCCGGTGAGCTCGCGCGCGCCGCGGCCCGCGCCGATCAGGCGCCCCTCCTGGTCGAGCAGGAAGAAGGCGGCGTTGGGCGCCGGATAGTAGTCGTCGAGCAGCTCGAAGAGGAAGCCGAAGCCGCATTTCTCGCACGACCGGGGCCGGTTCGAGAAGCCTGCCGTGCGGTCCTGGGCGCTCCTGCGCGATCCGCAGTTGGGGCAGATGAAGATGGGCATGGCCACGTCGCAGGTTAGCCACACCCCCGCGCGGCCGTACCTCAGAACAGCCCCTCGGGCGCGGCCGCGCGGCGGGGGGGCGGCAGCCCGAGGTGGGCGAACGCGGCCGGGGTGGCCACGCGCCCGCGCGGCGTGCGCATCACGAAGCCGCGCTGGAGGAGATACGGCTCGTAGACGTCCTCGATCGTGTCCGCCTCCTCCCCCACGGACACGGCGAGCGTGCCGAGCCCGACCGGCCCGCCGGCGAACTTCTCGCAGACCGCGCGCAGGATCTCGCGATCGAGCCGGTCGAGGCCCTGCTCGTCCACCTCGAGCAGGTCGAGCGCGCGGCGCGCCACCTCCGCGTCCACGTGGCCCTCGCCGCGCACCTCGGCGTAGTCCCGCACCCGCTTCAGGAGCCGGTTGGCCACGCGCGGTGTGCCGCGCGAGCGCGCCGCGATCTCACGCGCGCCCGCGGCGTCGACGTCGACCTCGAGAATCGCGGCCGACCGGTGGACGATGCGCGCGAGCTCCGTGGGCGTGTAGAGCTCGAGCCGGTGCGTGACGCCGAAGCGGTCGCGCAGCGGGGTGGTGAGCAGCCCGGTGCGCGTGGTGGCGCCGATCAGCGTGAACGCCGGCAGCTCGAGCGTGACGACCCGCGCGCCCGCGCCCTGGCCCACCGTGATCGGCAGCCTGCCGTCCTCCATCGCCGGGTAGAAGGTCTCCTCGAGCGCGCGCGGGAGCCGGTGGATCTCGTCGACGAAGAAGACGGAGCGCGGCTCGAGCGCGGTCAGGTACGAGGCGACGTCGCCCTTGCGC
>JBLNDU010000238.1:0-8192 GCA_050261935.1 Nocardioidaceae bacterium
GCGCGCGCGTCTTGAGCGCCGCCACGTCCGAGCCCGCGTCGGGCTCCGACATCGCGATCGCGAGCGTGCCGCCCTCGGCCACGCCCCCGAGCAGGTCGCGCTTCTGCTCCTCGCTGCCGAAGCGGTTGAGCGCGCCCACCACGATCAGCGTGACCCCGTAGGCGCCGACCGGGATGAGGCCGCGCACGAACTCCTCGAGGAACAGCGTGGCGTCGAGGAAGGTCCCGCCCGAGCCGCCGTACTCCTCGTCGATCGTGAGCCCGTAGTAGCCGAGCTCTGCGAGGCGCGCCGCCACCTCGTGCGAGTGCGGATCGCGCCCGCCGTCCGTGAGCCGCTCGAGCTGCGCGGGCGTGCACTCGCGCGCGGCGAAGTCGCGGATAGCGGCGACGAAGTCGCGCTGCTCGTCGGTCAGGCCGTGGTCCGCGTTCAGGCCGGCCATCAGCCCGCCACCGGCTCGGGCTCGCGGAAGCGGCTCAGCTCGCGCCGCGCGATCGCCATCTTGTGCACCTCGTCGGGCCCGTCGGCCACGCGCAGCCAGCGCCCCTGGCGCCACATGAGCGCGAGCGGCAGGTCGTCGGACATGCCGAGCCCGCCGTGCACCTGGAGCGCCCGGTCGAGCACCTCCTGGTGCACCTGAGCGGCCATCACCTTGATCATCGAGATCTCCCCTCGAGCGGCGCGCTTGCCGTGCACGTCGATCCTCCAGGCGGCGTGGAGCACCATCAGCCGCGCCGCGTCGATCTCCATGCGCGAGCGCGCGATGAAGTCCTGCATGAACTGCTTGTCGGCGAGCGCGCCCCCGAACGCTTGGCGCTCGAGCGCCCGCCTGCACATGAGCTCGAACCCGCGCTCCGCCGACCCGATCGCGCGCATGCAGTGGTGGACGCGCCCCGGCCCCAGCCGGTCCTGGGCGATCTCGAAGCCGGCGCCGCGCTCCCCGAGCAGGTTCTCGTAGGGCACCCGGCAGTCCTCGAAGGCCACCTCCCAGTGGCCCGGGCCGGCGGCGTGGCCCATCACGGACACGGGCCGCACGCCGTGGAAGCCCGGCGCGTCGAGCGGCACCAGCACCATGCTGGCCCGGCGGTGCGGCGCGGCGTCCGGATCCGTCACGACCATCGCGATCGCCACGGCGGCGCCGTTGTAGCCGGACGTGAACCACTTGCGGCCGTTGATCACCCAGGAGTCGCCGTCGAGCTCGGCGCTCGCCTCGAGCTGCGTCGGGTCGGAGCCCGCGACGTCCGGCTCCGTCATCGCGAAGCAGCTGCGGATCGCGCCGTCGAGCAGCGGCGCGAGCCAGCGCTCGCGCTGGTCCTCGCTGCCGTGCTCGGCCAGGATCTCCGCGTTGCCCGTGTCCGGCGCCGCGCAGTTGAAGACGTACGGCAGGACCGGGCTGCGCCCCATCTCCTCGCACAGGAGCCCGTACTCCCAGTTCGCGAGCCCGGCGCCGTAGCGCTCGTCGGGCAGGAACAGGTTCCAGAGCCCGGCCGTCCTTGCGCGCCGGCGCAGCTCGACGAGCAGTGCCGGGTACGGCACGCCCGGGCGCACCTCGTGGTCGAGCGCGCCGAGCGCCTCCTGCTCGACCGGCAGCACGTGCTCTTCGGCGAACGCCCGGAGGCGACCGCGCAGATCTACGACGCGCCCGGATGGCGAGAAGTCCACGGCGGGCAGCCTAACCGCACCGCCCGCGCCGCGGCGCGAGCGGCGCGGCGCTACGACGCGACGGGGCGACACCGCCCGCGAGCGATGCCGCCCCGCGCGTCCGCCGGGCCGGGTTCCGGCTAGCCGGGCGCTACGGCCGTCCCTCCGCGCCGACCGCGCGCTCCACGTCGATGCGCGGCAGGATCCGCTCGAGCCAGCTGGGGATCCACCAGTTGCGGCTCCCGAGCAGCTGCATCACGGCGGGCACGAGCACCATCCGCACGAGCGTGGCGTCGAGGAAGATCGCCGCCGCGAGCCCGACCCCGAACAGCTTCAGGAACACGTCGGGCGCCGCCAGGAAGGCGAGGAAGACGACGACCATGATCGCCGCGGCCGCGGTGATCACGCGCGCGGTCTTGGCGAGGCCGTCGGCCACCGCTCGCCGCGTGTCGCCGTGCCTCAGGTACTCCTCGCGAATCCGCGAGACGAGGAACACCTCGTAGTCCATCGAGAGCCCGAACAGGATCGCGAACATCATCACCGGCATGAACGGCGCCACCGGGACCTCGTGGTCGATGCCGATCACTCCGCCGACCGCGCCGCCCTTCGCCACCAGCGTCATCACCCCGTAGGCGGCCGTGACGGAGAGCAGGTTCATCACCGCGGCCTTGATCGAGATCAGCGGCGAGTGGAATGCGACGAGCAGGAGCAGGAACGAGAGGCCGACCACGCCGCTGATGAACAGCGGCATGCGGGCCTTCATGTACTCGCTCTGGTCCTCGAGCGCCGCGGTCACGCCTCCGACCGAGGCCTCGATCCCCGAGTCGCCGAGCTCATCCGGCACAACGTCGTCACGCAGCCGGTTGACGAGGTCCTCCGTCGCCTTGGCCTGTGGCGAGGTCGTGGGGATGACGGTGACGATCGCCGCGTCGCCGTCCGCGTTGATCCGCGGCTCCGAGACGAAGGCCACCCCGTCCTCGTCGCGGAGCCTGTCGGCGAGCGAGTCGATCGTCGACCTGGCCGCCCGATCGGGCAGCTCGGCGGCGATCACGAGCGGCCCGTTGCTGCCCGATCCGAAGCCCTCCGTGTTGAGGTCGTAGGCCTGGCGGGTCATCGTGTCGGACGGGTCGTTGCCCGCATCCGGGAACCCGAGCCGCATGCCGAGCGCCGGGGCTCCGAGCGCGAGCAGCACCGCTGTGGCGGCGATGGCGGCGGTCCAGGGGCGGCGCTGGACTGCGTGGCTCCAGCGCGCCGCCGGCGACTCGCTGTGGCCCTCGGCCTTGAGCGTCCTGCCGAGGAACGGAATCCGCAGGCGGTCGACCTTCGGACCCAGGTACGAGAGCAGCGCCGGCAGCAGCGTGACGGCGGCGAGCATCACCACGAGGACGGCAAACGAGGCGGAGATCGCGACGCCGTACATGTAGGGCAGGCCGGTCAGGAGCAGCCCGAGGACCGAGATCACCACCGTGCAGCCGGCGATGATCACGCTTCGGCCCGCGGTGGTGACCGCCTCGACCACGGCGTCGTGCCGGTCCTTGCCCTGGCTCATGGCCGAGCGGAACCGCGTCAGGACCAGCAGCGCGTAGTCGATGCCGACGCCGATCCCGATCAGCCCCGACACCGCGGTGGTCCAGTCCGGAACGTCGATGACGTTGGCGAGGAGGACGATCAGGCCGCCGGAGGAGATGCCGAGGCCGATGAGGGCGATCGCGAGCGGCAGCCCGGCGGCCACCACCGAGCCGAAGGCGATCAGCAGCACGATCGCGGCGCCGGCGAAGCCGATCCCCTCGGGGCTAGACGAGCCCTGCGCCTGGTAGATCGGATCGCCACCGAGCTTGATCTGAAGGCCGTCGCCGCTGTTCGCCTCGGCGGCGTCGATCAGCTTCTCGCCCTCCTCCTTCTTCACCTCCCAGCCCGGCACGGTGAGCGGGAGCGTGGTGGACCCGATCGTGCCGTCCCGTGAGACCCGGATCGGGGCGTGGCGGTCGACGTGCTTGACCTGCTCGGCCCTGGCGAAGAAGGCGTCGAGCCGCTCACGTGCGCCGGGGCTCGTGGCGCCGGCCGGGTCCTTCCAGACCACGAAGATCTCCTGACCCGAGTAGCCCCCGAACGCCCGCTCGGTCAGCTGTCCCGCGGCCTCCGACTCCGAGCCGGGCGTGTCGTAGTCGGCGTTGTACTCGCCCGCCAGCGCGGAGCCGAGCCCGATGAGGACCACCGCAGCCGCGATCCATGCCAGCACCATGCGGCCGCGGCGGCGGTAGGCGATGTCGGCCAGGCGGGCCAAAGCGCGCGTCATCTTTCGAGTACCCCTTCTGTCGTCGTCATCCGGTCCGGTCTACCTGAGACTTCAGACGGCGGTCTGATTCATCGGCCCGACTCTGGGCCAGCTCGCCCCGCGCGGCAATGGGGGCTTCCCGGCCAGTCGGGGTGCGGATACCCGAACCTAGCGGCGGCGCGGCCGGGCGCACGCCGCGGGCGCCCGGAGGCCACCCCTAGCGGCGAGCGTGGATGGCGCGTCGCCGCTACTCTGGGCGACCCGGCGACGGCACCCACGCGAAGGTGTACGTATCGATGTCACGGCTGCGTGTGCCGGCGCATGACGCGCCGCGGCTCGTCGCAGCGTTTCGGCGGCGCGCCCATCTGGTCGACGACGCCGACGGGTTCGTCGACCTCGAGGTCTGGCAGTCGGACCGTGACGCCGGCGAGCTCATCATGGTGAGCCGCTGGCGCGACCGCGAGGCCTTCAAGCGGTACATGCGCAGCGATGCCCACCGGGTTTCGCATGGGCGGATCGACCCCGAGCTCGACAGGCGGATCAAGCTCGAGCGGCTCGAGCACCTGCACACCTACGAGGTGGTCGCGACCTAGCCGCGCGCCCCATCGGCCAGCTCAGCCGCATGCCGCGCCCGGGTCGCGCGGGGCCGCTGGCAGCGGCGCGTAGCCTTGGCTCGTGGCCGAGGCGGCCAGCCTTCCGACGTTCGAGGAGACGCGCGACCACCAGGGCGCGTTCCCGCGCCTGAGCGACGACGCGCTGGCCGCGCTCGCCGAGCAGGGCACGCGGCTGGCGGTGCGCGAGGGCGAGCTGCTGTTCCGCGAGGGCGACGAAGGCTACGACTTCTTCGTCGTCCTGGCGGGGAAGGTGGCGATCGTCGCCGACATCGGCCGTCCCGATGAGCGCGTGATCGGCGTGCACGGCGCCGGGCGCTTCCTGGGCGAGCTCAACCTACTGACCGGGGAGGGCGTGTACCTGAGCGCGCGCGTGGTCGAGGACGGCGAGGTGCTTCGGGTGGCGCGCGGGCGGCTGCGCCAGATCGTCGCCGGGGAGCCCGGCCTCGGCGACGTGATCCTCCGCGCGTACCTGGCCCGGCGGGCCATCCTGATCGGGCTCGGCGCGGGCGCGCGCCTGATCGGCTCGCGCTTCTCGCCGGACACGCGCCGGCTGCGGGTCTTAATGGCCCGCAACCGACTGCCGCATGGCTTCATCGACCTCGAGGAGGACTCCGGCGCCGATGCCCTGCTGCGCGAGCTGGGCGTGGAGCCGCGCGAGACGCCGATCGTGCTGCGCGGCGAGGAGCTGCTGCGCAACCCCACCAACGCCGAGCTGGCCCGGGCGCTCGGCCTGCAGGCGCCGAGCAGCGCCGAGACGGTGCACGACCTGCTGGTGGTCGGCGCCGGCCCCGCCGGGCTGGGGGCCGCGGTCTACGGCGCCTCCGAGGGGCTGGCCACCGCCGCGATCGACGCGGTGGCCGCGGGCGGCCAGGCCGGCACCTCCACCCGGATCGAAAACTACCTCGGCTTCCCGGCGGGGATCTCAGGCATGGAGCTGGCCGAGCGCGCGATCGTCCAGGCGAGGAAGTTCGGCGCCAGCCTGCTCGTCCCCGCCGAGGCCGTCGGCTTCTGCCGGCACGGGGATCACTACCGCGTCCGCCTGGCCGACGGCGGCAGCGTCGACGCGCGGACGGTGGTGATCGCCACCGGCGCCCGCTATCGACGCCTCGACCTCGATCGCATCGACGAGCTCACCGGCCTCGGCGTCTACTACGCCGCGACGCCGATGGAGGCCGACATGTGCGGCGGCTCGAACGTCGCTGTCGTCGGGGGCGGCAACTCCGCCGGCCAGGCCGCCGTGTTCCTCTCCCGCCACGTCCGCCAGGTGACCCTGATGATCCGCGGCGGAGACCTCGGCCGCACGATGTCGCGCTACCTGATCGACCAGCTCGAGCGCACCCCGAACGTCGAGCTGTGGACCCGGACGGAGGTCGTCGAGCTGCTGGGCGAGCGCTCGCTCGAGGCGCTCGTCGTCGAGGACGAGGAGCGCGGCGAGCGCCGACGACTCGAGGCGCGGGCGCTGTTCGTCTTCATCGGCGCCGATCCCCGCACCGGCTGGCTCGACGGCGAGGTGCTGCTGGACGACAAGGGGTTCGTGCTCACCGGTCGCGAGCTCGACGGGCATGTCCGGGAAGCGGCGCCGCCCCTGATCCTCGAGACGAGCCAGCCGGGCGTCTTCGCCGTGGGCGACGTGCGCTCGGGCTCGATCAAGCGGGTCGCGTCGGCGGTCGGCGAGGGATCTATGGCGGTGCGGCTGGTGCACCAGCACCTCGCCGAGCGCTGAGGCCCCGGAGCCCCCGGCTCGCCAACGATGCCGCGGCGCCCACGAGCGCATACGCGGCGGCCGCCATGAGCCAACCGGCGAGGATGTCGGTCACGTAGTGCTCGCCGCTGTACACGAGGGCGAAGCCCATGGCGAGCGTGTAGAGCGCCAGGCCGATGCGTACGAGGCGGCCCGCGGGCCAGAAGAACAGCATGAGCATGAACGGGTACGCGGCGTGCAGGGACGGCATCGCGGCCACGGGGTTCACGAGGTTGTCGTTGGCGTAGAGCGAGTGCGCCTTCGTGACGCCTATGTGGTCCCAGACGGCGGGCACGATCCGGTCGACCGGCGGGAGCTCTGGACCGTTCGCCGTCAGCCAGGGCGGCTGGGCCGGATAGCACCAGTAGACGAGGAACGCGGCGAGCGTGAGGACGACCGTGAGCGCCGCGTAGCGCCGGAAGCGCTCGCGCGCGACGCACCAGACCACGGCGGCGACGACCCACACGACGAGGAAGTGCGTCATGTAGACGACCCAGATGCCGTAGTCCCACGGCTCGAACCGGCCGGGGCTCCACAGCTGCTGCTGCAGCCAGACCGTGGGCACCGCGCCGCCGGCGAGCGCCCGGTCGACGGCAAGCTGGGCCACGACATGCGCGCGCTCCGGCGCGACCGCCACCGCGCCGCGCAGGAAGTCGTAGGCCACGAGAAGCCCGAAGAAGGGCAGCCACTCCAGCAGCATCCCGCCCCAGCTCCGCCAGGCGGCCACGCTGAAGGCGGCCATCCCGAGCAGGAGCCAGATGAACATCTGATCGCGGGTGAGCGGAAGGCCCCGGCTCGCGGAGACCACCGCCAGGGCGACGAGGTAGGCGGCGGGAGCGCCGAGGAGGAGCGCCCGCTCCACCGCCCGCCGCGAAGAGCCCGCCGGCGCGAGCGCGGCCGCCGGCTGCGGCAACGAGGATGCGTGCGCGTCCTGGGCGCGCACGGCGGCTGCAGCGGATTCATGCACGACCACCGAGCCTAATGTCCCCCAACGGAGCTTGTGAAGGGGGAGCGAGCGCCACGCGCACGAGCGGACGCCAGCTCGACCGGTTCTTCCGCGTCTGGCTCTACGAGCCGGGGCGGCCGGCGAGCTGCTGAGAGGACGACGCGCGGCGGTCGGGGTCAAGCCGACGCGTGCGGCGGTAGGGTCCCGGCCCGAGGAGGAGGACGCTGGGTGCACGTTGCCGCAACACGAAGCGAGCTGCTCGCGCGGCGCGCGCACATCGCGCTCGCCCGCCAGGGGCGCGACCTGCTCAAGGAGAAGCGCACGATGCTGCGGCGCGAGTTCGACCGGCTGAGCGCCTCCGTGCTGCGCGCGATGGAGACGCTCGAGGAGCGCTGCGCGCAGGGACGGGCGCTGCTCGGCCACACGGTCGCGGTCGAGGGCCCGGAGGCGATCGGCTCGGCCGCGCTGGCAGCGGCCGGGCGCGTCGAGCTCGACCGCCGCAGCAAGCTGGTGGCCGGCGTGCCCGTCGAGGAGATCCACAGGAGCGCCGTCCGGCGACCGCGCACCGGCCGCGGCTACGGGTTCGCCGGCAGCTCGGCGCGCGTCGACATGGTGGCCGAGGCGTTCGAGGGCCAGATCGACCTGCTGCTCGACGTGGTCGCCACGGAGCTGTCCCTCCGGCGACTCGCCGAGGAGATCTCGGTCACGACGAGGCGCGTGAACGCGCTCGAGCAGGTCGTGATCCCGCGCCTCGAGGCCGAGCGCGACTACGTCGAGATGGTGCTCGAGGAGCGCGAGCTCGAGGACCACGTGCGGCTCCTGCGCGCACGCACGCACCGCGACCGGCGCCAGCAGGCGGCCCGGAGCTGATGGACGACGGCGCCCGTCCCACGCCCGAGCACAGCGCGTCGCTCGACGCCGTGCGCGCCGTGGAGCGCACGCTCGAGACGCGCGACGAGCGCCGCGCCGACGCCGAGC
>JBLNDU010000239.1:0-7532 GCA_050261935.1 Nocardioidaceae bacterium
GCGGGAAGGCGAGCCGCCCGAGCAGGTGGTCGAAGTCGGCGTGGGTGGCGAGCAGCGCGTCCGGCTCGAAGCCGGACTGCGCCAGCAGCCCCGGGAGCGCCTCGAGCTCGTCGGGGAAGTAGGGCGAGTCGATCAGCATCGCCTCGCCGCCGGCGCGCAGCGCCGTGCAGGTCGTCTGCCAGATGCGGCTCGTGAGCACGAGCGCGTCCGGGTGAACGGCGACGGCGCGCACGCGCGCGGCCGCTACGCCGCGCCGAGCAGCTTCCCGGCCTCGCGGAAGCTCCTGACCTCCGCGGTCGGCTTCTTCTGCTTCGGCTCGAGCTCCTCGCCGCGCCGGTTGACCCAGATCACCGGCACGCGCTGCTTGAGGCACGGCTCCACGTCGGTGGGGTAGCCGCTCGCGATGTGGACCCACTGCCGCTTCCGCCCCTCGATGCGCCTCGCGCACTCCTTGAAGTGGGCCGGGTCGGGCTTGTAGGAGCGCACCTGCTGCGCCGTGACGACGAGGTCGAAGTCGACCCGCAGGTGCCGCCGCGTGGCCCCGAGCAGCTTGTCGTCGACGTTCGAGAGCACGCCGATCTCGTACTTCTTCGCGAAGCGCTCGAGCTGCGCGTTCGTTTCCCGGAACGGCGGCCAGCGTGGCACGCTGTTTGGGAGGAAGCTGGAGCGGACCGGCTCGAGCTCCCAGCCCAGCTCGCTCGCGACGCGCACCGCCGTGCGCCGCAGCACCTCCGCGTAGAGCTCGTAGGAGCCGCGCTGGATCTCGCGCTGCACCTCGATGAAGCGGGGGATGAGCTCGTCCCGGTCGATCGTGAAGCCGTCCCTGTCCGCCTCCTTCTGGAACGCGTCGTGAACCCCGCTCTCCCAGTCGATCAACGTCCCGTAGCAGTCGAAGGTGACGAACCTGACGTCCTTGGGGAGTGGCAAATGTCTCCTCTGCGATAGGGTCCCCGCCCGCCCGACGGCGCATTCTACGTTCCCGATGGATCTCCTCGAATACCAGGGCAAGCAGCTCTTCCGAAAGCACGCGGTGCCTACGCCGGAAGGCGTGCACGCGACGTCGGTGAGCGAGGCGGTGGAGGCCGCCGAGGCGCTCGGCTATCCCGTCGTGATCAAGGCGCAGGTGCAGATCGGCGGGCGCGGCAAGGCGGGCGGCATCAGGCTCGCGAGCGACCGCGGCGAGGCCGGGGAGCACTCGAAGGCGATCCTCGGGATGGACATACGGGGCCTGACGGTCCACGAGCTCTACGTGGAGCGGGCCTCGAGCATCGCCGAGGAGTACTACGCCGCGATCATCTTCGACCGCAGCGCGAAGCGGCCGATGGCGATGCTCTCGCGCATGGGCGGGATGGACGTGGAGGAGATCGCCGAGCGCGACCCGAGCGCGATCGTCCGCCTCCACGTCGACCCCCTGATCGGCTTCCAGGACTTCCACGGGCGCCGGCTCGCGTTCGAGGCCGGTATCGCCCCGGACGTGGTGCGGCCGGTGGCGGCGATGCTCGCCAGCCTCTACGAGGTGTTCGTCGAGGAGGACGCGATGCTCGTGGAGGTCAACCCGCTGCTCGTGACGGACGAGCGCGACGTGGTGGCGCTCGACGCGAAGGTCACGATCGACGGCAACGCGCTCTATCGCCACCGGGACACCGCCGCCTTCCGGAACCCGAGCGCCGAGGACCCGCAAGAGCAGATGGCCAAGGAGCGCGGCCTGACCTACGTGAAGCTCGACGGCAACGTCGGCATCCTGGGCAATGGCGCCGGGCTGGTCATGTCCACGCTCGACGTGGTGGCGCAGGCGGGCGGCCACCCGGCGAACTTCCTCGACGCGGGCGGCGGCGCCAAGGCCGAGGAGATCACGAGCGCGGTCGAGGTGATCCTGTCGAACGAGAAGGTCACGGCGGTGCTGTTCAACATCTTCGGCGGCATCACCCGCTGCGACGAGGTGGCGCGCGGGCTGATCGAGGCGTTCTCGCAGGTCGAGGTCACCGTGCCGTTCGTCGTGCGCCTCGACGGCACGAACGACGAGGAGGGGCGCCGCCTGCTGGCGGAGGCGCAGCTGCCGAACGTGCACGTCGAGCGGACGATGCTCGGCGCGGCCGCTCGCGTCGTCGAGCTGGCGGGCGAGGTGCCGCAGGAGGTGAGCGCCTGATGTCGATCCTCGTGGGCGCCGACACGCGGCTCGCGGTATCCGGCCTGACAGGGCGCGAGGGCAGCTTCCACGGGCTCAACAACCGCCGCTACGGCACGAAGGTCGTGGCCGGCGTCACGCCCGGCAAGTCGGGCCAGGACGTGGAGGGCATCCCGATCTTCGACACCGTGCACGCCGCGGTGGCCGAGACGGGGGCGAACGCGTCGATGGTGTTCGTGCCGCCGCGCTTCGCCGCCGACGCGATCCTCGAGGCCGCCGACGCCGGCGTGGCGCTCGTCGTCTGCATCACCGAGGGGATCCCGGCGCACGACCTGCTGCGCGTCTACACGCACCTGCGGCGCACCGACGCCACGCGCCTGATCGGCCCCAACTGCCCCGGCGTGCTGTCGCCCGGCAAGGCTAACGTGGGCATCATCCCGGCGCACTTCTTCAGGGAGGGCAACGTCGGGCTCGTGTCGCGCTCGGGCACGCTCACCTACCAGATCGGCAACGAGCTGGCGCAGCGCGGCTTCGGGAACTCCACCATCGTCGGCATCGGCGGCGACCCCGTGGTCGGCTCGGGCTTCATAGACGTCATCGCTCAGTTCGAGGAGGACGAGCAGACCGAGCTGATCGTGATGTGCGGCGAGATCGGCGGCGACGAGGAGGAGCGCACGGCCGACTACATCGCGGACCACGTCTCGAAGCCCGTCGTGGGCTACATCGCGGGCTTCACGGCGCCGCCCGGCAAGACGATGGGCCATGCCGGGGCGATCGTGTCCGGCTCGAAGGGCACGGCGATCGCCAAGGCGGAGGCGCTCGAGGCGCGCGGGGTGCGCGTGGGGCGCAACCCCACGCAGGTCGCCGAGCTCGCGGTCGAGATCCTCGGCGCCAAGGTGTAGCCCGGCCGCCCGCCGCGCCGCCCGACCCTCTCGGCCACGGTGGACGATCGGCGCCCCCGCGTGACGTCCTCGCGGACGGTGTACGAGAACCGCTGGATGCGGGTGCGCGAGGACCGGCTCGAGCGCCCGGACGGCTCCGCTGGCTTGTACGCCGTCGTTGAGAAGCCGCCCGCGGCCGTCGTGCTGCCGGTGGCCCGCGGCGAGGTGGTGCTCGTCGAGCAGTATCGCCACCCACCGGGCGCGCGCTTCTGGGAGCTGCCGCAGGGCGCCTGGGACGACGGCCAGCCAGCCGACCCGGAGCGGCTCGCACGTGCGGAGCTCGCGGAGGAGACGGGCTTTCGCGCCGGGCGCATGCACCACCTCGGGCGCCTCTTCTTCGCCTATGGCATGTCCGACCAGTACTTCGACGCCTGGCTCGCGCTCGAGCTCGCGCCCGGCGCGCAGGCGCTCGAGCCCGAGGAGCAGGGACTGCGGGTCGGACGCTTCTCCGTGGCCGCGGTCGACGAGATGGTCGAGCGCGGCGCGATGTCGGACGCCGCCAGCGTCGCGGTCTGGGGCCTCGCCCGCCAGCGACCCGAACTGCTCGGCCGCTGAGCGCGATCCAGCGTCGCGCGGATACGACCAAGGCGGCGATCCCTACCGGCGGCGCCCACCGCTATGGTGCCGCTCGTGCCCGACTCGATCTCGCTCGCCCGCGGTGCCCCCACGCTCGACATAGTCGCCGTCGACGAGCTGCGCGCGGCCGCCGAGGCGGCATTCGCCAGGGACCCCGCCGGCTGCTTCTCCTACGGCACCTCGAAGGGATATCCGCGCCTGCTCGGCTGGCTCGCTCGCCGCCACGGCGTCGAGGAGGACCAGCTGATCGCCACGAACGGCTCGATGCAGGCCGACGCCTTCCTGTTCGAGGCGCTCGTCGAGCCGGGCGACCTCGTGGTCGTCGAGGCGCCCACTTACGACCGCACGCTGCTGTCGCTCACGAACAGGGGCGCGCAGGTGCTGGCGATCCCACTCGAGCCGGACGGGCTCGACGTCGGGGCGCTCGCCGAGGCGCTCGGTGCCGGCGCCCGGCCGAAGCTCGCCCATGTGATCCCAAACTTCCAGAATCCGGCCGGCTGCACGCTGTCGCTCGAGAAGCGCACGCGGCTGCTCGAGCTGGCGCGCGAGCACGACTTCGTCGTCTTCGAGGACGACCCCTACCGGGAGCTGCGCTACGAGGGCCGGCAGCTGCCCTCGCTGCTCGAGCTCGACGAGTCCGGCAGCGTGGTGCACGCCTCCTCGTTCTCGAAGACGGTCTGCCCGGGCATCCGGGTGGGCTACCTCGCCGGGCCGCGCGAGCTGATCGCGGAGATCCGCAAGCTCGCCACCGAGACCTACATCTCGCCGAGCATGGTGTCGCAGGCGATCGTCGCCGAGTTCTGCGAGTCGGGGGCGCTCGAGCGCTCGGTCGAGGCCGCCAAGCCGGTCCTGCGGGCGCGCCGCGACGCCACCTGCGCCGCGCTGTCGGAGGGCATCGAGGGCTGCGTGTTCGCGACGCCAGAGGGCGGCTACTTCATCTGGGTCGACCTGCCGGCGGACGGCCCTGACGTGCACGCGCTCGACGAGGCGGCGCGCGAGCGCGGGGTCGTGTTCACGAAGGGCACCGACTTCATGCTCGAGGGCGGCGACCGCTCGCTGCGGATCGCCTACTCCGGCGTGAGCGAGCGCCAGCTGCGCGAGGCGCTCGGCCGCGTCGGCGAGGCGTACCGAGAGCTGGTCGGCGCCGCCGCCGCGTGAGCCGGCTCGACCTCGGGCGACCCCGCGACATCACCGCCCTCTTCGGCGACTCCCTGCGCGCCTACGGCCGCCACTTCGTCACCTTCCTCGCGATCTCGGTCGCGATCGTGGTGCCGGTGCAGGTGGCGATCACCGGGATCGGGCTCGAGCAGCTGACGGCGTCATACGACGCCTCGCCGCCCGCGGTCGACGCGATCCTGCCCGCGGTCGCTACCTACCTGGTCGTGTCGCCGCTGCTCACGGCCGCCGTACTGCACGCGCTGCGGGCGCTCGCGAGCGGCGAGCGGCCGCGCGCCGGGCCCGCGCTCGTCGCGGCCGTGGAGGCGTTCGCGCCGGTGTTCTTCGCCGTGGTGCTCGCCGCGCTCGGGATCGCCGCCGGGCTGGTGCTGATCGTTCCCGGCGTCTACCTGCTCGTGCGCTGGTACTTCGTGGCCCCGGTGGTGGTCGTGGAGCATGTCGGCGCGCTCGCCGCGCTCCGCCGCAGCGGCGAGCTCGTACGCGGCAACTGGTGGCGCACGCTCGGCGTCCTGCTGCTCACGAACGTCGCCGCCGCGCTGCCGGCGCTCGTGATCGCGGTGCCGTTCGACGCGCTCGCCGAGGGGGCCGGGCGCGAGGCGTGGTCGCTCGCGGGCTCCGTGCTGGCCGAGGCGCTCGTGGCGCCGTTCACGGTGCTGGTCGCGACGCTCCTGTTCTACGACCTGCGCGTGCGCAGCGTCAGCGCCGCGTGAGCGCGAGCGGCAGGAACAGGAGGCACCCGCCGATGAAGCCGATCGCGGCGCCCACGACGACCGCCGACAGGCCGTCGTCCGAGGTCGCCCACAGCACGATCAGGATGACGGCCGTGAGCAGCACGAGCGCGGCGACGAACACGTCCGTCATCCAGCGCGCCATCCGCCCGGGCTCGCCCTCCCGCGCCGGCTCGACCGGGCGCCGGGTCTCCGGGGTAGCCATGCGCGCAGCCTAACGCGTCAGCGCCCGTAGCGCTCGCGGCCGAGCACGAGCTGATCGGGCAGCGCCGTGCGCGCCGGCGGGGAGGGCTGGGCGGCGACCGAGACCGTCTCCGCCACGCTGCGCGTGACCCGCAGCCGCGTGCCCTGCGCGTCGATCGTCACCTCGTCGGGGCCGGCGTCGGCCAGCGTGCCCTCGAGGCCGGGCCGCAGCCCCGCCTGCCTGAGGTAGTGCAGCAGGTCCTCGGCCTCGTTCTCGAAGCGGAGCACCCGCACCCGGGCGCCGACCGCGACGTCCGCGAGCGGCACCCCGACCTCCCGCTCGCCCTCGAAGATGGGGTGCCCGTGCGGGCACGTCTTCGCGTCGCCGATCGCCTTGAGCATGCGCTCCTCGACGACGGGCGACATCCAGTGCTCGAGCCGCTCGGCCTCCTCGTGGACCTGGTCCCAGGGGATCTCGAAGACGTCGGTCAGGAAGCGCTCGATCAGCCGGTGGCGTCGCACGATCCCGGCGGCGTGCCGCTTCCCGGCGGCGGTGAAGGCGAGCGACTTGTCGGCCGCCTTCGTGACGTACCCGTCCGACTCGAGGCGGCCGACCATCTCGTGCACGGTCGGGGCCGAGACCCGCATCGCGCGCGCGACGTTGGCGCCGGTGATCGGCAGGCCCGCCTCCTCGAGCCAGTAGATCGTCTGGAGGTACTCCTCCTCGGCGACCGTGGCCTGCTCGTGAGACACGACCGCCATCGTACCCGGGCCCCGGCGCGGTAGCGTGGAGCGGGTGACCCTGCCGCTCGCTCCGCCCGTTCAACCGCAGCTCGCCCGCTCGGCGCGCGAGCTGCCGCACGGCGACGGCTGGCGCTACGAGCCGAAGTGGGACGGCTTTCGGACGATCGTCTTCCGCGACGGCGAGGAGGTGCAGCTACAGAGCCGCAACGGGCGGCCGATGAACCGCTACTTCCCCGAGGTCGTCGAGCGGCTGCGCGGGCTCCCGGCCGAGCGGATCGTGCTCGACGGCGAGCTGATCGTGGTCGTCGACGGCGCGCAGGAGTTCGATCTGCTCTCGCAGCGCATCCACCCGGCGCGCTCGCGCGTCGAGCTGCTGGCCCGCGAGACGCCGGCCTCCTTCGTGGCCTTCGACCTGCTGGCCCTGGAGGACGAGCCGCTGCTCGAGCTCCCCTACGAGGAGCGCCGGCGCCGGCTCGAGGCCGTCGCCGCCGAGCCGCTCGAGCTGACGCCCGTGACCTCTGACGGCGAGGCGGCGGGCGCGTGGCTGACGGGCGTGTCGGAGGGCGTCGTGGCGAAGCGGGCGGAGGCGCCCTATCGCCCCGGCGAGCGCACCGGGATGGTCAAGGTCAAGCGCGTGCGCACGGCGGACGCCGTGGTCCAGGCGTTCCGCTTCGGCAAGGAGGCCGGCACGGTCGGCTCGCTCATCCTGGCCATGCACGACGACGGGGGCGAGCTGCGCACCGTGGGGCACACGTCCGGCTTCAACGCGCGTGAGAAGCGCGAGCTGCTCACCCTGCTCGAGCCGCACCGGACCTACGAGCAGGGCGCCGGCGAGCCGAGCAGCTGGAAGTCGGACGAGGAGCTCGTCTGGGAGGGGCTGCGGCCGGAGCTCGTCTGCGAGGTGGCCTTCGACCACATCACCGGCGAGCGCATCAGGCACGGCGCCAAGTTCCTGCGCTGGCGCCCCGACAAGCGGCCCGAGGACTGCTCGCTCGCGCAACTCCGCGAGCGCTAGCGCGTTCAGGTCCGGGATGGCCCGCCTGGCGGTCACGCTCGCGG
>JBLNDU010000240.1:0-7343 GCA_050261935.1 Nocardioidaceae bacterium
TACTCGATGATCGCCTGGCGCAGCGCGATGGCGACCGCGTGCACGCGCGTGTCCGCCTCGAGCTTCTGGATCGCCCGCTTCGTGTCCGACTTCACGGTCTCTGCGCTGAGCCCGATCCGGCGCGCGACCGCCTCTGTGTGGAAGCCCTCCGCGAGCAGCTGCAGGATCTCGCGCTCCCGCTCGGACAGCGGAGCGTCGCTCACCCCGCTCGTCATGAGCAGCGTGGGGGAGAGCGAGGGATCGACGAACGCCTTGCCCGCGGTCACGCTGCGGATCGCCCGCAGCAGGTCCTCCGGCGGCGAGCCCTTCATCACGTAGCCGCGAGCGCCGGCGCCGATCGCGTCCGAGAGCAGGCGCTTGTCGCCGTAGGCCGAGAACACGACGGTCTTGACGCCGGGCGCGGCCTCTTGGAGCCGCTTGATCGTCGAGATCCCGTCGATCCCGGGCAGGCGCACGTCGATGATCACGACCTCGGGCTCCTCGCGCACGATCAGCTCGACCGCGTCCTCGCCGTTCTCGACGGCCGCGATCAGCTCGAGGTCGTCGGCGGCGCCGAACATGAGGCAGAGGCCGTGGCGCACGGCGGGGTGATCGTCGATGGCAAGGCACCGTGTTGGTTTGGTCATCAGACCGAACGTAGCGGCTGTCGGGCGATCTCGCCAGCATGCCGGCGCCGGCGTGGGCGGCCCGACCGGCCCCCCGAGCCTAAGATGGCCGGCGGTCGGCGAGCGCGCGCGAAGGGGAGAGAGGCTTGTTCGGCACGATGATCGTGGGAACCGACGGCTCGGACACCGCCCGGGAGGCGGTGCGTCAGGCCACCCAGCTCGCCACCCGGCTCGGCTCGCGCGTGCACGTGGTGAGCGCCTACGAGCCGGTGCCCGCCGGGCGGTTGCGCGACGAGCAGCGCGAGGTTCCGCCCGACATGCAGTGGATGGTCAACCCGCGCGAGGACGTGGAGGCGACGCTCGCGGACGCCGCGGGTGGCTTCAGGGAGGCGGGCCTCGAGGTGGAGGTCCACCCGCGCCAGGGCGACCCGGCGGACGCGATCCTCGACGTGGCCGAGGAGCACGACGCCGACCTGATCGTGGTCGGCAACAAGGGCATGACGGGCGCCAAGCGCTTCCTGCTGGGGAGCGTGCCGAACAAGATCTCCCACCACGCGCCCTGCAGCGTGATGATCATCCGCACGACCTGACGGGTCCCGGGAGCGCCGCTCAGCGAAGCGCGGCCGTGACCCGATCCGCCGGTGCGCCCCGCGGGCGGTCGCTCAGCGAAGCGCGGCCGCGGCGTTGACGAGGCCGTAGCCGTAGCGCGTGTCGAACCCCGTCGGGCCGAGGTCCTGGGCCGTGCGCTCGAGGTGCTCCTCGACGGCCACCGGGCTCGGCCGAGGCCCCAGCCGACGCGTGGCGATGATGAGCGCCGCGATCCCCGCCACGTGTGGCGCGGACATCGAGGTGCCCTCGTAGCCGCCCGGCAGGCCGAAGCGGCGGAGGTTGCGGGTGAACGTCTGCTGGTAGATGAAGCGTCCGCGCACGTCGGGGCGACAGTGGGCGAGGTCCCACGGGTTGTCCTCGTTGGGCGCGTCCGTGCCGCCGCCGGGCGCCGCCACGTCCACTTCCGCGCCGGCGTTCGAGTACTCCGCTTCGCATCCGGTCGCCGTCGTGCCGGCCACCGCGATCACGCTGGGCTCACGCGCCGGGAAGGCCACCGCGGCGCCGGCCTGGTTGCCGGCCGCCCCGACCACGGTCACGCCCCGCCGCCGCGCGTAGCGAAGCGCGGAGACGATGTCGGGGATCTGCCGGCCGCGGACCGTCCAGTCGAACTCGAGGCTGAGGTTGATGACGTCGACGCGGCGCTTGGCCGCAAAGCGGATAGCCCGGGCGATCGCCACCGTGTCGCCGGCGCCGGCGGAGTCGAGCACCCGCAGCGGCATGATGCGCGCGCCGTAGGCGATGCCGGCGGTGGCGCTGCGGTTGTTGGTTACCTGCGCGATCGTCCCGGCGACGTGCGTGCCGTGGCCGTTCATGTCGAACGGGTAGCGGTCGTCCGACACGAAGTCGTAGCCGGGCACGAAGCGGCCCAGGTCGGGCGCCTTCCGGAAGCGGCGGCGGACGGTTCGGTAGGCGACGCCCGTGTCGAGCACCGCCACCACGGCGCCGCGCCCACCGGGCGCGCCGCGCTGGCTCGCGATCTCCCAGGCGTTCGGCATGTCGATGCCGAAGGCGGTCGCCTCGCGGAAGTTCCACTGGAGCCGGAATCCCGGATCGTTGGGATAGAACGCGCTCGCGTGGGCCACGTAGTTCGGGACGGCATAGGCCACGTCCGGGTCCTGCCGCAGTTCCGCCACCGTCTCGCTGACGGAGTCGCCATCCTCGATCTGGAGCTGCCGCGAGCCGCCCGGCAGCCGCTCATCGGTGTCCGTGCCGCTGTCTCGCTCGACCGCGGCGCGCTCGCTCGCCGAGGCGCCGTCGCGGTACTTCACGAGCACCTCGCCCTCCCTGTATGCGGATGCCGCGGACGCTCCCGGCGCGGCCAGAAGGATCAGGGCCAGCGTGGCCGGAAGGAGAAGCAGCTTTCGCATTGGTTTACGGTGCGGGAACCAGTGTACGTGTCCTGGAACACGGCTCCGGCGGCCGAGTTGCCCGGTCGCCCGTGGTTGCCGGAGCCCGTGAGATGTCCGTCTGCGTGACCGGGGCCACCGGCTTCGTGGGCGCCCACGTCGCCGTCCTGCAGGCTCGGCGCGGTGTGCGCACCCGGGTCACGTACCGCGACGAGGCTCGTCTCGAGCGGCTGGCCGGCGCCGACGTCGAGCCGGTCAAGGCCGACGTGCTCGACCGCGCGGCGATGCGTCGCGCCCTGCGCGGCTGCGACCTGCTCTTCCACGCCGCCGGCTTCGTCGGCTCGCGTCCGGCCGAGCGCGTCTGGCAGGAGAACGCGCTCGCTGCGCGTGTGGCCGTCGAGTGCGCCGGCGCGGAGGGAGTGGAGCGCGTCGTGCTCACCTCGAGCGTGGCGGCGATCGGGCCGGCGCCGCCGGGCGAGGCGGCCGACGAGGAGACGCCGTTCCGCGGCGGCGGACTCGGTCTCACCTACGTCGACGCCAAGCACGAGGGGGAGGCCGAGGCGCTCGCCGCCGGGGCGCGGCTCGGCGTCGAGGTCGTAGTGGTCAACCCGTCGTACGTCTTCGGGCCGCCCGTCGATCGCAGCCAGCCCGGCGAGACGTCCACGCGCATGATCGGGAACTACCTGGCCGGCCGGCTGCCCGCCGTGGTCGATGGGCAGACGAACGTCGTGGACGTCCGCGACGTCGCGCTCGGTCACCTGAGCGCGGCCGAGCGCGGCCGCCCGGGCGAGCGCTACGTCCTGGGCGGGCACGACATCTCCTGGCCCGCGCTTCTCCGGCGTGTCGCTGCGCTCTCCAGCGTCCATCATCCCCTGCTCCTGCTGCCGCCGGAGTCGGCCGGCGTGGCGCGGATCGCTGAGTCGCTCGGGCTCCCGATGGTGGTCTCCTCCGAGGGCGTGGCGCTGATGGCGCAGAACTGGCGCGTCTCGTCGGCGAAGGCGAGGCGGGAGCTCGGCTACCGGGCGCGCCGGCTCGACGAGACGCTCACCGACACGATCGAGTGGTACCGCGAGCTGACGGCGGCGGGCCGCTTCGAGCGGCGCGCATCGCCGATGTCGGCCGCGGCGGCCGCAGTCCGGCTCGCGGGCCGGACGGGCCTGCTCGGCGGCGTCCGGGCCGTCGGACGGTGGCGGGGCCGGCAGCTCGTCAGCGGCGACTGAGCCCCGCCGTGACGACCTTCTTCCCGCGCGACGAGTACTTCATGCGGCTCGCCCTGCGCGAGGCCGAGCGGGCGCTCGAGCACGACGACGTGCCGATCGGCTGCGTGATCGCCCACGGCGGCGAGGTGGTGGCCGCCGCCCCGAACGAGCGCGAGCTGCGCGGCGACCCCACCGCCCATGCAGAGCTGCTGGCGCTGCGCGAGGCATCGCGGGCGCTGAGCGGCTGGCGCCTGCTCGACACGGTGCTCTACGTCACGCTCGAGCCCTGCGCGATGTGCGCCGGCGGGATCGTGCTGGCCCGCGTCCCGCGCGTCGTCTACGGGACGCCCGACCCGAAGGCGGGCGCCGCCGGAAGCGTGCTCGACGTGCTGGCCGAGCCCCGGCTGAACCACCGCCCGGACGTGGCGGGCGGCCTGCTGGCGGCCGAGTCGGCAGCGCTGCTGCGCGAGTTCTTTGCCTTCAGGCGCTAGCCTCTCCGCCGCCGCAGAGCGCTCTTCGGAGGGGTGCCGGAGTGGTTGAACGGGGCGGTCTCGAAAACCGTTGTGGGCCTTACGGTCCACCGAGGGTTCGAATCCCTCCCCCTCCGCTAGAAGAGCGAAAGTAGAGCCATTTGCTGGAACTTCGCTAGTCGGGCGACCGCTCGCTGGCGGACGCGCTCGCGTCATCAAACGTCAGCGAACGCCCCCTCTGACGGAAGTTCATTCCCCCGCCATTCCCCCCGGGAGCCCGTGGCGCCGCGCGCCCGCATCTTGCCGCCGTTCCGACAGAGCGTCGGCCTACGGAACCGAAGGTCAGAGGTTCGAATCCTCTCGGGCGCGCTCAAGAAAGCGCTGCAAGTCAGCGCTTTCTCCCAGAGATCAGCGCCCCGGAGCCTCACTGCTGGGCATCAATTAGGCATCATTCTCAGTGCGTCACGGTCGCTTACGCGCGAGCGCCGAGCGTCTGGGATTCATCGCTTGACCGCAGGCCGGCTCCCGCCGACGGCATGCGGACCAGCTCGCTGACGCCCGCTCGCATACTTGCGCACTCAAGGCGGGGAGAGCTCGGCACGCGCGCCGGAGTGTGTGGGTGCCGCTCGCGCGCCGCGCAGGTCGTTCGGCCTCCGTCTCTTCTCGCTGGGATCCGGGCCCAGCGGCGGCTGAGGCAGGCAGCGATCACGCAGCGGCGTAGATTGCAGCCGATGGCCTGGAGCCTGAGAGCGGCGCCGCACCCGGGTCTGAGCTCGGTGCCCGAGAGCGAGACGGCGCGGCGACCGAGCGAACCCTCCGCTTCCCCGTCAACCGGCGAGTCGCGCGAGCGCTTCGCAGGACCGGCGGCGGCGGGCGCGAGCCAGTGCGGCAGGCGTCGGGGCGCGTCGATCCACCGCCTGGCGGGGCGGCCGAGCGGCGAGCGGCGGCGGCGGAAGATGATGCCCCGATGAAGGAAGCCGCCGGGCGCCGTGGCTAGTCGCCGCGGCGGCCGCCAGCCGCGACGTCTGGGCGGCGTCCTGGCACCGGAGGTCGCGGTGCGCCCGCGCTCGCGGGCCGAGCGGTTGGCGCAGATCGAGGCGCTCGAAGGCGAGGGCCTCTCGGCGCGCGAGATCGGGGAGCGGCTTGACCTCTCGCCGAAGACGGTGCGCGCCTACCGCGCCGACCCCGAGCGCCGGCGCGAGCTCGAGCGCCGCGAGGGCTACCGCGGCCGCTGCCGACGCTGCCGAGGCCCGACCAGCGGGGCCGGCGGCAAGGCGGCCGCCCCGCCGTTGTGCGCGGCCTGCACGCGCGAGCTCGCCCGAGTCTGGACCGACGAGCGGATTGTCGCTGCCATCCGCGACTGGCAGGAGCGCAGCGGCGAGCCGCCGACCGTCTCTGACTGGTCGCCTGCCCAGGCGCCGGCGGATCACCGAGGCAGCCAGCTCTACCGTGCCGAGCCCGAGCGCTGGCCGAGCGCGGCGCTGGTGCGGCGGCGCTTCGGCTCCTTCGGGGCGGCGCTCGAGGCGGCCGGCTTTGCTCGGCGCGCGCCCGGAGCGCGGCGCCAGTGGAGCGAGGCGCAAATCGTGGCCGCGATGCGCGACTGGCGGGAGCGCACCGGCGAGCTGCCCAGGCCAAGCGAGTGGCGACACGCGGGCGAGCGGCACCCGGCGGCCAGCACGGTCTACCGCGTGCTCGGCTCGTGGCGGCGCGCGCTTGAGGCCGCCGGCGAGCGCGCTGTCTCGTAGCGCTGTCCTATAGCGGGAACGACTGCACCGGCGACTAGGCTAAGCCAAGGACTGCGATGGCCCGAGAACGGGTGCTCAAGGGCGAGCAGGTCGAGCAGCTGCCGCGGCGCCGCCGCGCGCCGGCCTGGGACTTCAGCCAGGTGGCCGACGGCAAGCCGTACCTGCTGCGCCGGGGACGCGACTTCGACGTCAAGGTCGACACCATCCGCGTGGCGGCCAAGCAGTGGGCGCGCGAGCAAGGGCTCGAGGTCGCGACCCGCAGCGAGTTCGACGCGCCGCCCGGGCAGCGCCGCAAGAAGGTCGGGCTCTACGTCCAGTTCGGCCCGAGGAGGAGCTAGCGTGCTCGCCGGGCGGCCCCGTCGCTCACGCCCGCACCGCCGCTCGTCGCGCAGGCTGCCGCGGCGACCACGCCGGCCCGGGCGGAGCGTCGAGGCGATCGCGCGCCGCCACCGCGCCCGGGCGCTCATCCGTCTGCTGCTGGCGGCGGCGGCCGGCTACGCCGCGCTGCAAGCTGGCGGCGACGCGGGGCGCGCACTCGGCGCCGCCGCCGTGCTGATCGCCCTCGCCGGCGCACACAGCTGGCGAGAAGCCGGCCGCTGGGGCGTCGGCGTCGCGAGCGAGCGCGCCGTCGCCGGCCAGCTGCGCCGACTTGAGCGGCGCGGCTGGCTTGTGCTCCATGACCTCGAGAAGCGCGGCCGCGGCAACCTCGACCACGTGGCCGCCGGGCCGGGCGGCGTGTTCGCGATCGAGACCAAGACCGCCCGCTACCGCCGCGCACACCTCGCCCAAGCCCACGACCACGCAAGCTGGGCCGCCAGGCGGCTCGGCCTGCCCGTCACCGCGGTGCTATGCCTGGCGCGCGGCGACGGCCGTGCGCGCCTCGACCGCGGCGTGGTCGTCTGCGGCGCGCAGGAACTCACCGGCTTCCTCGAGCGCCAACCCGGGGCCAGCGGCCGACCCGACGCGGATCGCTCGGCGCCTGCGGCGCCGAACCTGAGCCGTATAGAGCCGTGCCCAGGACGCTCATCCGGAACGCCCGCTGCCACGCAGGTGTAGAGCGGCTGGCCTCTGACCCGCACGTCTCCTGCTTCGAGTCGGCGAGCGGGAGCGCGTCAAGCTCCTGCCCCGGCGCGCGCTCCTCGTCTCTATGAAGAAGGGCCGCGTGTCAAGTGGTGGTAGGTGTGTGTCTGGGTCAGGGACCTCGCGTGGGTTGGCGGTGGGGAGCGGTGCTCATGTCTCTATGGCCTGCTCGGCGGGGGGATCAGGCGTAATTGGGTGCTTCGCTCGCGGGCGCATGTCCAAAGAGGGCGGTCATGCCGCCAGACGAAGAGCGGCGCCTCGGGGAGCGAACTGTTGGCTGCGGGAAAGC
>JBLNDU010000241.1:0-2834 GCA_050261935.1 Nocardioidaceae bacterium
CCGGGGAGGGCGGCGCCCCCGGCGGAGCCCGCCTGCCGCCCGTCGGCGCCCGGCTCGGCCACGCCGCCGAGCTCGGCTGCCGGCCCGAACAGCAGCGTCCGCTCGCCCGACAGCCGGGCGCCCTCCGCGACGGCGCCCGGACCGCGGTCAGCGCCGTTCGCGTCGACCGCGATCACGGGGCGGCGCTAGGACTCGTCGTCGGCGTCGTCCCGCTCGACGACCACGGCGCGCCCGGCGTAGGTGCCGCACGCGGGGCAGACACGGTGCGGACGCTTGGGCCCGTGGCAGCGCGGACACGAGACGAGGCCGGGAGCCTCGATCTTGTGCTGGGCGCGCCTCTTGCGCGTGCGCGCACGTGACTGCCTCTGCTTCGGGACCGCCATGGCGCGCCGAGTCTACTCGAGCCTCAGCTCGCGGAGCCGGGCCCAGCGCGGGTCGGGCGAGCGCTCGTGGCGGTGGTCCGGGCCGGCCTCGTTCAGGTTCTCGCCGCACTCGGCGCAGAGGCCGAGGCAGCCCTCGCGACAGACGATCTGGACGGGCAGCGCGAGCGCGACCGCGTCACGCGCCCAGCCGCGCAGGTCGAGCACGTCGGCCTCGAGATAGGGCGAGCGGAGCTCGTCGCCCCCGCCCGGCTGGTCGACCTCGCGGGCGTCGACCTCCACGAGCTGCTCGGCCGGCTCGAGGCAGCGCATGCACGGGCCGGCGAGCCGAGCGTCGAAGCGGAGCCGCAGCGAGTAGCCGCGCGTGGTGTGGGAGACGTCGAGCGCGGCGTCGACGTCGCCCTGGCGCTCGGCGTAGCGGCGGCCGCCGAAGTCGAGCGGGTCGAGCGTCACGGAGAGCGCCAGCCGCCGCCCCTCCCCCGACGAGAGCCGGAGCCTGCCGAGGTCGACGCTGTCGCCGCGCTGCGCCACCCCACCGAGGGTAGAGCCGCGCGGCCCCGGCGGAGCTAGCCGACCTCCGCCTCCTCGCGGCCCTGGAGCCGCTCGCGCCCGCGCTGCACGGCCGCGATGAACTTGCTGAGGTTGACCTCGAGCGTGTTCAGGATGTCGTCGGCGTAGTCCTCGGCGCCGAGCCGGATCTCGCGCTCGCGCGCTCGGGCGTCCTCGACGATGTCCTCCGCCTGGCGCTCGGCCTGCTTCACGACCTCCTCCTCGCCGATCAGGCGGGCCTGCTCCTCGCGCGCCTCCCTCACGACGCGCTCGGCCTCGCGCTTCGCCTCGGCGAGCATCTCCTGGCGCTCCTTGACGATCCAACGGGCCTGCTTGATCTCCTCGGGGATCGTCGCGCGCATCTGGTCGAGGATGTCGTACAGCTCCTCCTTGTCGACGCGCACCTGGTCGGTCAGCGGGACGGGCTTGGAGTTGTGAATCGTGTCGTCGAGCTTGTCGATCAGGACCAGGACGTCCATCGGGGCCTCAGTTCTCTAGCGCTTGAGCTCTTCCTGCAAGCGTGCCGCCACGCTGGCGGGCACGAGCTCGCGGATGTCGCCGCCGAACATCGCCAGCTCCTTGACGCCGCTCGAGCTGAGGAAGCTGAACTGCGGCGCCGCCATCAGGTAGACGCTCTCGATGTCCGGCGCGATCTTGCGGTTGAGCTGGTTCATCTCGAACTCGTACTCGAAGTCGGAGATCGCCCGCAGGCCCTTCACGATCGCGGTCGCTCCGTGGTCGCGGGCGAAGTGAACGAGCAACGTATCAAAGGGTTTTACCTGCACATTCCCGAGTTTCGCCACCTCGGCCTCGATGAAGGCGGCGCGCTCGGCGGCGCTGAAGACCGTTTCCTGCTTGCGGACCGGCTGGTCGACCACGGCGACGATCACGTTGTCGAACACCGCCGAGGCGCGTCCGATGATGTCGAGGTGGCCGAACGTGACCGGGTCGTAGGAGCCCGGGCAGACGGCCACGCCGCCGTTGCGCTCAGCCACCGTGCACCGCGATGCGCGTGTCGCCGTAGACGCGCTCCACGAGGAGCGGAAGCGGAAGCTCGAGCGGTAGGCGCTTGTCCGATTCGGTCACGATGCGTGCGTCGGGGGCGAGCCGCGGCGGCAGCCGCTCGGCGAGCGGCAGGGCCAGGCGGCCGGCGCAATGATATGGCGGGTCGACGAAGACGAGGTCGAACGCCTCGTCGACCCGGGCGAGGAAGCGGAGCGCGTCCTCGCGCCTGATCTCCGCCGTGGCGCCGAGCGCCTCGACGTTGCGCGCTATCGCCTGGACCGCGCGGCGGTCGCGGTCGACGAAGGTCGCGAAGTCCGCTCCGCGCGAGAGCGCCTCGATCCCGAGCGCGCCCGAGCCGGCGTAGAGGTCGAGCACGCGCGCGCCGGCGACCTCGCCGAGGATGGAGAACAGCGCCTCGCGCACCCTGTCGGCCGTCGGCCGTGCGCCGGGCGGCACGCTGAGCCGCCGGCCCTTGAAGGCGCCGGCGACGACCCTCACTCCGGGGGCCGACAGGCGGCCTCGATGCGGTTCCCGTCGCCGTGGATCGCGCGCGCTCCGCGGTTGCGCATGCGCGCAGTATCGGCTACGCCGGGATCGGCTCGAGCTCGGGGCCGAAGCGCTCGACAGCCGCGGCACGCAGAAGCGAGTGCTCGGGCAGCTCGAGGCGCGGGTCGCCCGCGAGCAGCTCGTCCGCGCGCAGGCGGGCGCGCTCGAGCAGCGCGGCGTCGTCGGGCAGCCGCGCGACGCGCAGCTCGGGCACGCCGTGCTGGCGCGTGCCGAGCACCTCGCCGGCGCCCCGCAGCTCGAGGTCGACCTCGGCGAGCCGGAAGCCGTCCGACTCGCGCGCGATCGCCTCGAGCCGGGGCAGCCCCGGGTCGCCGAACAGGATGCAGAGCGAGG
>JBLNDU010000242.1:0-11229 GCA_050261935.1 Nocardioidaceae bacterium
CTGCTCGAGCAGGCCGAGGGCACCGCGGGCGCGGCGATGACGCCGGAGGTCAGGACGGCGGCGCTCGGCGAGCCGCTCGAGCGTGTGCGCGAGCGCGTGGCGGCCGAGCCCCCTCCGCGCGAGGGCCTCCTCACCGTCGTCCCCGTCGACGCGGAGCGCCGCCCGCACGGCGTGATCAGCGTCGCGTCGCTCCTGTCCGGCTCGGGCGAGCCTGTGCCGGTCCCGGCCGTGCGCGCCGACACCCCGATCGAGACGGTGCTCGAGCTGTTCGCCGCCTATGACGTGCTCGCGGTGCCCGTTGTCGACGGCGACGGTCGCCTGATCGGCGCGGTGGCGGTCGACGACGTGCTCGACGTGCTGCTCGCCGACCGCCTCCCGGGCGCGCGGCGCTTCCGGCTCCTGGCGGCGAGGCGGCGTGCGCCGCGCTAGCGGGCTCGCGGCGCTCGCCGCGGTCGTCGGTCCGGGCGTCCTGGCCGGCCTCTCTGACGACGACCCGGCCGGCATCACGACCTACTCGATCCTCGGCGCCGACTACGGCTACGAGCTGCTGTGGGTGCTGCTGCTGTCGACCGCGGCGCTGATCGTCTACCACGAGCTCGGCGCGCGCACGGGGATGGCCACCGGCGAGGGGCTGATCGGGGTGATCCGCCAGCGCTTCGGCGTTCGGACCGCGACGCTCGCGCTGGGCGCGCTCCTGATCGCCAACCTGGGCACGACCTGCGCCGAGTTCGCCGGCGTCGCGGCGAGCGGCGAGCTGGCCGGCGTGAGCCGCTACGTGAGCGTGCCGGTCGCCGCGCTCGCGATCTCCCTGCTCGTGCTGCGCGGCGGCTTCAGGCGCGTGGAGCACGTGCTGCTCGCGCTCGCCACGGTCTTCGCGGCCTACATCGTCTCCGGGCTGCTGGCCCAGCCGGACTGGGGCGAGGCCGCCCGCGGGCTCGTGTTGCCGAGCCTCCCGGGTGGCCGCGACGCGCTGCTCACGACGACCGCGACCGTCGGCACCACGCTCGCACCCTGGGGGCTCGCGTTCATCCAGTCGTACGCCGTCGACAAGCGGCTGACGCCCGACAAGCTCCGGCTCGAGCGCGTCGACGTGGTGACCGGCGCGGTCATGACGGGCGTGATCGGCACCTTCGTGGTCGTCGCGTGCGCGGCCACGCTCCACGCCGATGGTCGCTCGATCGACACCGCCCGCGACGCCGCCCTCGCGCTCGAGCCGCTCGCCGGCGACCTCGCCGCGACGCTGTTCGGCGCCGGGCTGCTCGGCGCGGCGCTGCTCGCAGCGGCGATCCTCCCGCTCGCGACGGCCTACTCGGTCACCGACCTGCTCGGCTACGAGGCGGCGCTCGACGACCCGCTCCGGGAGGCCCCCGTCTTCTACGCGAGCTACGCCGTCGTCGTGGTCCTCGCGGGCGGGCTCGTCCTGCTGCCGGGCGCGCCGCTCGTCCCGATCCTGTTCCTGACCCAGGCCCTCAACGCGGTCCTCCTGCTGCCGCTCATGGTGCTGATGCACCGCATCGCCCGCGACCGGCAGCTGATGGGCGAGCAGGTGAACGGGCGCTTCGCGACCGCCGCGCAGCTCGCGTCGCTCGCGCTCGTCGCGGCCTGCGTGGCGGCCCTGCTCGCCTTCTCGGTCGCGTAGCGCCCCTCGGCTCCGCCTCCGGTGGTGTGGGGGCGCTGGACGGCGGTCCGGCGCGCTGCGCGGCTCAGCGCGAGCGCGCGGGCACGCGCGACGGCTCGGCCAGCCCGGCCGCGCGGTCGAGCACGAGCGGCCGCCCCGCGCTGAGCCGGTGCGGCGTGCCGCGGACGTCGAGCTCGAGCGGCTCGCCCTCCTCGAGCAGGTAGCGCTCCTCGCGGCCCGCCAGGTGCACGCGGAGCTGGCGGTTGCGGAACCGGAGCGAGAAGGCGAGCGAGTCCCAGCCGGCCGGCAGGTGCGGCGTGATCGAGAGCCTGCCGTCGAAGTCGCGCACGCCGCCGAAGCCGTAGACGAGCGACTGCCACAGCCCGGCGGCGGAGGCGATGTGCACGCCGTCGGAGACGTTGCCTGCGACGTCGGCCAGGTCCATCATCAGCGCGTAGCGGAAGTACTGCAGCGCCCGCGCGTCGTCGCCGAGCTCGGCCGCGACGATGCTCTGCACGCACGCCGACAGCGACGAGTCGCCCGTGGTCAGGGCGTCGTAGTAGTCGAAGTTCGCTCGCTTCTCGTCGGGCGAGAACTCGTTCCCGAGCAGGAACATCGCCAGCACGACGTCGGCCTGCTTGATCACCTGGTGACGGTAGATGAAGAGCGGGTGGTAGTGGAGCAGGAGCGGGAAGCGCTCTGCCGGCGTGCGCTCCAGGTCCCACACCTCGCGCTCGAGGAAGCTGGCGTCCTGTGGATGGATCCCACGGCGCTCGTCGTAGGGCACGTGCATCGCGGCTGCGGCCCGCTCCCAGCTCTCGACCTCGCTCGAGCGCAGCCCGACCTCCTCCACGAGCGCGGCGTAGGCCTCCGGCCGCTCCGTCTGCAGGCGGCGGACGCTCGCCGCCGCGTAGCGCAGGTTGAGCCGCGCCATCAGGTTGGTGAACGTGTTGTCGTTCACGACGGTCGTGTACTCGTCGGGGCCCGTGACCCCGTGGATGTGGAAGCCGCCGTCGTCGGCGTAGAAGCCGAGGTCCTCCCACAGCCGCGCCGTCTCGACGAGCAGCTCGGCGCCCACCTCGACGAGGAAGTCGAGGTCGCCGCGCACGTTCACGTAGCGCCGGATCGCGTAGGCGATGTCGGCGTTGATGTGGTACTGGGCCGTGCCGGCCTGGTAGTTGGCGGAGGCCTCCTCGCCGTTGATCGTGCGCCACGGGAACATCGCGCCGCACTGGCTCATCTCACGTGCGCGCTCGCGGGCCCGCGCCAGCATGCTGTGGCGGAAGCGCAGCAGGTTGCGCGCGATGCGCGGCTGGGTGTAGGCGAGGAAGGGGAGCACGTAGATCTCCGTGTCCCAGAAGTACTGACCCTCGTAGGCCTGGCCGGTCAGGCCCTTGGACGGCACGCCGGCGCCCTCCGCGCGCCACGTCGCCTGGCCGACCTGGAACAGGTTCCAGCGGATCGCCTGCTGGATCCGCTCCGACTCGGGACCCGCCTCGACGCGCACGTCGGCCCGGTCCCAGAACCAGCCGAGCTGGACGCGCTGGCGCTCGAGCAGCGACTCGAAGCCGTCCCGCACGACGCGGTCGAGCGTCCGTCGGCAGCGGTCGACCAGCTCGCCCGACGCAGCCGCGCGCGAGGACTGGTAGGTCACGAACTTGGTGATCCGGATCGGCACGCCGCGCTGCGCGTCGACCGTGAGCTCCAGCTCGCCGGCGTCGCCGTCGAGCGAGGTCGACGTCCGGTGGTTCGACGAGGTCTCGACGACGTGCTCGATCCCGAGCCCGAGCGTCATCCCGCTGTTCGTGGTCCGGTAGCCCACGAGCATGCGGCCCCCCTCGTCCTCCACAACCTGCGGGTCCAGCACCCGGTGGCGCAGGCTCGTCGCGAGCCGCGGATCCCCGAGGCCCGCCTCGCGCGGCCCGTCGCCCCCGCGCGCGTCCTGCCGGTTGGCGAACTGGGAGCAGATCACGACCGGCGCCGAGTCGTAGGGCAGCACGATCTCGTACGTCATGGCGGCCACGTGGCGCGCCTCGAGCGACACGAGCCGGCACGAGCGCACCACCACGCGCCTTCCGGCCGGCGTGGCCCACGCGAGCTCGCGCCGGAGCGTGCCGTCGCGCATGTCGAGCACGCGCGAGTAGCGCCGCAGCCGCGCGGTGGGCAGGAAGAGCGGCTCGTCCTCGACGAACAGCCGGAAGATCGTGGCGTCGGGGACGTTCACGATCGTCTGGCCCGTGCGCGCGAGCCCGTACGCGTTCTCGGCGTGCACGATCGGCCAGGTCTCGTGGAAGCCGCTCACGAACGCGCCCGGCGAGCCCGCCGGGCGGCCCTCCTCGAGCGTCCCGCGGATGCCGACGTAGCCGTTCGAGAGGGCGAAGATCGTCTCGGCGCGATGAAAGTAGCGGTCGGAGTAGCGCGCCTCGACGATGCGCCACTCGTCGGGCGGGAAGATGTGCTCCGGCAGCTCGCGAATCGTGCGCTTCAGCACTTGGCTCGGGAAGCTACCGCGAGCCGGCCGCGCTCGCCACCGCGCCGCCCAGCCCTCGTCGGGGAAGCGCGCGCCCCCCGCGTGCCGCGCGCCCCCGGCCACCCCCGCGCGGAGGCCGACGAGCGCGATGTCGCCGTCCGGCGCGCCGATCGAGGCGCCGGAGCCCACCTCCACGGCGTCGTCGAGGATCGCCCGCACGACCCTGGCCCCCGAGCGCACCACGCTGCCCGGCAGCAGCACCGACTCGATCACCGCGGCGCCCCGCTCGACGAGCGCGCCGCGCCCGACCACCGAGCGCCGGACCTCGCCGGCCACGCGCGCGCCCGGCGCCAGGAGGCTCGACTCGACGCGCGCGCCGTCGAGCACGCGCGCGGGAGCGCGCCGCGCGCCGGCCCGGGTCAGGATCGGCCAGCGCGGATCGTCGAGGTCGACCGGCGGGTCGCCGCCGAGCAGCTCCTGATGGCAGGACCAGTAGGCGTCGATCGTGCCGACGTCGCGCCAGTAGCCCGTCATGCGCCGCTCGCGGGCGCCGCCCTGCTCGACGAGGCGCGGCAGGAGCTCGTGGCCGAGGTCCTCGAGCGATTCGTCGCCGGCCTCCTCGGCGAGCTCGTCGAGCGTGTCCAGCAGCGACGCGGGATGGAACACGAACACCTCGTTGGAGACGAGGTTCCCGACGGGCTCCTCGGGCTTGTAGACGTACTCCCTGACGCGGCCCTCGACTGCCTGGACCACCCCGTAGCGGCCGGCGTCGTCCTGCGCGACCTCCGTCGTCACGATGGTGGCCTTCGCGCCGCTCTCGACGTGCTCCGCGACCAGCTCGGCGTAGTCGCAGGTGTAGACCGCGTCCGCGCTGACGACCACGAGGACGTCGGGAGCGAACTCGCGGATCAGCGGCGCGAAGCGCCACAGCCCGTCGGCCGTGCCCTGCTGGAAGCCGCCGCGCTCGTCGTGCCCGAGCCGCGGCTGCAGCAGGAGCAGCCCGCCGGTCGTCCTGTCGAGGTCCCAGGGCCGGCCGTTCGAGAGATGGTCGCTCAGTGAGAACGGGTTGAACTGCTGGGACACCCAGACGTCCGTCAGCCCGGAGTTGTGGCAGTTGCTGAGCGGGAAGTCGATCAGCCGGTGCGTGCCGGCGAACGGCACGGCCGGCTTGGCGCGCCGGCGGGTGAGCAGCTCGAGCCGCCCGCCGGCCCCGCCGGCGAGGATGACGACGAGCGGGCGCGTGCGGGACATGGCGGGAGGTCCTCGCTCTCGGTCACGGGGGACGTGACCCTATGCGAAGCCGGCCTCCCAGGCGTCTGACACGCTTCCCGATCCATGGCGCTCGCCGGACCCCCGCCTGCGGTGGCGGATTCCCTCGACGCGCCGCTCGCGGTCCTCGGCGTGCTGCTCATCGGGGGCGCGCTCGCCGCCGGCCTCGCACGGCGCAGCTTCGTGTCGCTCACGGCCGGCTTCGTGCTCGCCGGCTTCGCGCTCGGCGAGGGCGGGCTCGCGATCCTCGACTTCGATCCGCGCTCGGGCTTCGTCTCCACGCTCGCGGTCGTGGCGCTGATCCTGATCCTGTTCCGGGACGGCCTCGAGGTCGAGGCCGAGATGCTGCAGACGGCGTGGCACCTACCGCTGCGCAAGCTGCTCCTCGCCATGCCGCTGACGGCTCTGCTGGTGGCCTGCGCGACCGCCGCGCTCACCGACCTGTCGTGGACGCAGGCGTTCCTCGTCGGCGCGCTGCTGTCGCCGACCGATCCGGTGCTGTCCTCGAGCGTCGTGACGAACCCGCGCGTCCCGCGCATCATCAGGCACTCGCTCAACCTCGAGTCGGGCATGAACGACGGGCTCGCGCTGCCCGGCGTGCTCGCGTTCACCGCCGCGCTCTCGGCGACGCAGGACGACTTCGTGTGGTGGCGGTTCCTGCTCCAGGACATCTCGCTCGGCATGGCCACGGGGATCGTCGTCGGCCTGGTCGCCAGCCGCCTCATGCCGCGCGAGACCGCGCTCGGGCACGAGATCAGCCCGCACCAGAAGTCGCTCTACGCGCTCGGCGTGGCATTCACCGCCTACGGGGTCGCGGTGCTCCCGCCCGAGGGGAACGGCCTCATCGCCGTGTTCGTGGCGGCGATCACGCTCGGCATCCGGCGCGCGGATCTGCGCGAGTGCTTCGAGGCTCGCTCTCAGGACGTCATCGAGCTCGTGAAGCTCGGCGTGTTCGTGGTCTTCGGCGCGTCGCTCACGCTCGATGCCGTGCTGCGAGACGGCTGGGCGGCCGTCGGGATCGTGGCGTTCACGCTGCTCGCGGCGCGGCCGCTGGCGGTGTTCGCCGCGCTCGCCGGCTCGCGCCAGGTGGACGTGGCGGGCAAGGCGTTCATGGCCTGGTTCGGGCCGAAGGGCGTCGCGACGATGACCTTCGGGCTGTTCGTGCTGACCGCCGGCGTGTCCGACGGCGAGCGCATCTTCGACATCGCGGCGCTCGCCGTGCTCACCTCGATCGTCGTGCACGGGCTCACCGACCACGCCGGCGCCGAGTGGATGGCGCGCCGCGCCGAGCGCGTGCGGACGGCGGCTGCGGCATGATGCCGCGCTGACCGCCCCGACCCGAGAGGACCCATGGAGACCTGGGACATCGCCTCGCTCGACGTGGACGCCCGCCGCCCGCGGGTGCTGCGCTCCGACGACGAGACGCGCCTGATCGCCATCAACCTGCCGGCCGGGGAGCAGCTCCAGGAGCACCAGACGCACGAGCGCGCCTACGTCGTGGTCGGCGCGGGCGAGGTCGAGATCGAGCAGGGCGGCGAGACGGTCACGGGCGGGCCCGGCTTCGTCGCCCACTTCGACCCGCACGAGCGGCGCGAGGTGCGCGCGCGGAGCGACGCGAAGGTGGCGCTGCTCCTGATGCCCTATCCCGCCGAGGGCCGCCTGTCGTAGCTCGGCGCCGAGGGCGCCTGCCAGAATCAGCCCGGATGGATCCCTCGCGAAAGCGCCGGTTGCGGCTCGTCGTGGCGCTCACGGCCGCCATCGTGCTCGCCGGGGCGCTCGTCTACACCAGCTTCAGCGCGTCGACGACGGCGAGCAAGCCATCCGATCTCAGGCGCGCCGGCACGTCGGGAGGCTCGTACCAGCTGACCGGGAAGGTGGTGCGCGGCTCGGCGCGCCGCGACGGCGACGAGCTGCGCTTCCGGATCCGCGACCGCGACGGCCGCCAGTCGGTGCCGGTCGTCTACACGGGCGTCGTCCCGGACGCCTTCCGGGCGGAGCGCGAGGTGATCGTGAAGGGCAGCCTGCACGAGGGCACCTTCCAGGCCGAGCGCGACTCGCTCGTCACGAAGTGCCCGTCGAAGTTCACCAAGAAGAAGACCTGACGTGGCGGGCGTAGGCTCGGCCTGCCTCGCCGTCGGCCTTCTCACCGCGCTCTACGCCGCCGGAGCGTCGCTCTACGGGGGGCTGCGGGGGGCGAGGCGGTGGGCGGTCTCGGGACGCAGGGCGATCTACTGCCTCGCCGCGCTGATGGTGGGCGCCTTCGCGATCCTCGAGGGCGCCTTCGTGCGCTCCGACTTCTCCTACGCGCTCGTCGCCGAGTCCTCCTCGACCGACACGCCCACCTTCTACCGGGTCGCGGCCCCGTGGGCCACGCAGGACGGCTCACTGCTCCTGTGGGCCACGCTGCTCGCGCTGTTCGCGAGCGTGGCGTTCCTCGTGACGCGCCGGTCGCTGCGCGAGATAACGCCCTACGCCCAGGCCGTGCTGGGCGTCGTGGCGGCCTTCTTCCTGCTGCTCATGGTGGGCTGGGAGAACCCGTTCGACACGCTCGCGAGCCCGCCCGCCGAGGGCGCCGGGCTCAACCCGCTGCTCCGCCACCCGGCGATGATGATCCACCCGCCGATGCTCTACTCGGGCTACGTCGGCTTCTCGATCCCGTTCGCCTTCGCGATCGGGGCGCTCGTAACGCGCCGCACGGGCGCCGACTGGCTCCGCGCCACGCGCCGCTTCGCGCTCGTCGCCTGGACCTTCCTCGGCGTCGGGATCATGTTGGGCGCGCTCTGGTCCTACACCGAGCTCGGCTGGGGCGGCTACTGGGCCTGGGACCCGGTCGAGAACGCTTCGCTGATGCCGTGGCTCGTCGGCACGGCGTTCCTGCACTCGGCGGTTGTGCAGGAGAAGCGCGGCATGCTGAAGGTCTGGAACGTCTCGCTCATCTGCGCGACGTTCGCGCTCGCGCTGCTCGGCACCTTCCTCGTGCGCTCGGGCATCCTCGACTCGATCCACGCCTTCGGCGCCTCGACCGTCGGTCCGCAGTTCCTGGCCTTCATCGGGGTCGTGGTCGCCGGCTCGGCCGCGCTCGTCCTGAGCCGCCTGAGGGACCTGCGCTCGGAGGCGCGGCTCGACTCGCTGCTCTCGCGCGAGGCGTTCTTCCTGCTCAACAACCTCGTCCTCGTCGCGCTCTGCCTCGTGATCTTCTGGGGCACCTTCTTCCCGCTCATCTCGGAGGCGCTCACGGGCACGAAGGAGAGCGTCGGGCCGCCCTGGTTCGGCCGCCTCACGACGCCGCTCGGGCTCGTGCTGGTCGCCCTGGCCGCGGTCGGTCCGCTGCTCGCCTGGCGCCGCGTGACGGCCGCCGGGTTGAGACGCGCGCTCGCCGCGCCGCTGCTGGTCGCGCTTCTCGCGCTGCTCGCGCTCGTCGCGCTCACCCCGGCCGAGCGGAGCCCGGCCTCGCTCGCGATGTTCGTGCTGGTCGCGCTCGTGCTCGCAGTCGTGGTCCAGGAGTTCTGGCGCGGCGCCGCCGCCCGCCGCGCCATGACCGGCGAGCGCCTGTCACGCGCGCTCGCGCGGCTCACGGCGCGCAACCGCCGCCGCTACGGCGGCTACCTGGTGCACGCCGGCATCGCGCTCCTGTTCGTGGGCGTGGCCGCCTCCTCCGCCTTCCCGGAGCAGCGCGACGTGCGGCTCTCGCCGGGCGACTCGTTCCGGGTCGGCGACTACACGCTGTCCTACCGCGAGCCGACGGCGCGCATCGCAGACGACCGGGCCGGCACGGGCGCGCCGATCTCGCTCGGCGCGGTGATCGACGTGCGCAAGGGCGACGAGCGCTTCACGCTGCGGCCCACGCGCAACTTCTACCCCGGGCGCGATCCCTCGAGCGGCGCGATCAGCCGCTTCTTCGAGGGCGAGGCCACCAGCGAGGTGGACGTGCGCTGGGGCCTGCGTCGCGACCTCTGGCTCGCGATCCGCCCGGACACGGGCGTCCTCGACCGGCCGCTCCGGGAGGCCGACGCCAAGTTCGCCGACTCGAGCGGCGACGTGCAGGCGATCGTGATCGCCGCCCTCACCGAGCGCTATCGCAGGAACCCGCCGCCGGCCGCCTTCCGCGTGATCGTGTCGCCGCTCGTGGCGTGGATCTGGATCGGCGGCGCCGTCGTCGTACTCGGCGCGCTGATCGCGGCCTGGCCCGCCCCCGAGGCGCGCCTGCGGCGCGTCCGCAGCCTGTACCGCGCGCGGCTCGGGCGCGACCTGTCGCGCGCGTAGGGCGGAGCGCCGGGCCTCGGAAGTGGAGTACGCGCTCGCCCTCGTGGTGCTGCTCGCACTCGTGGCGCTGGTGGTCGCCCGGCCGCTCGCGCGACGCGGGGCGGACGAGCGGAGCGAGGACGTCCGCCTGGCCGAGCTCGAGGCGGCGAAGGAGTCGAAGTACCGCGAGATCCGCGACGCCGAGCTCGACCACCGGATGGGCAAGCTCGGCGAGCGCGACTGGCGCGAGCTGGACCGCGAGCTGCGCGAGGAGGCGATCGACATCCTGCGCGAGCTCGACCGCCTGCGCGCCGAGCGACCGCTACCCTGACGCGTCGATGGAGGCGATCCTGAGCGGCCTGCAGATCATCCTGGCAGTGGTCCTGATCGTGCTCGTGCTGCTCCACTCGGGCAAGGACTCCGGCCTGTCCGGAGCCTTCGGCGTGGGCACGGGGGCCGGGCCGCTCGGCGGTGGGTCGCTCGTGGAGCGCAACCTCAACCGCTGGACGATCGCGTTCGCGCTGCTGTTCGTGGCGAACGTGTTCGCGCTCCTGAAGCTCTAGTCCGCCGCGCCCGAGAAACGCACGCGGGCGCGCAGGGCGGGGCAGACGACGCCCGTGGCGAAGCGGCGGCCGTAGAACTCGCCCTCGCTCGTGAGCCGCGGGCGCGCGGCGAGCGCCTCCACCCGGGAGAGCAGGCCGAGCACCGAGTCCGTCAGGCGGAGGTTCGCGAGCGGGCGGGTCACGCGACCGTCCTCGATCAGGAACGTCCCGTCGCGCGTGACCGCCGTGACGAGCGCCTCGCGCTCGCGGACGAGGTTCGAGTACCAGAGCCGCGTGACGTAGACGCCGCGCTCGACCCCGGCGCAGAGCTCCTCCTCGTCGGCGGCCCCGCCGCCGATGAGCACGAGGTTCGTCGGCCGCGGGCCCAGCGGCGAGCCGCCCGGCGCGAGCGCGTGGCCGGTCGAGGCGGTCCCCGCCAGCGCCGCGGTGCGCGTGTCGTGCACGACGCGGTGCGCGACGCCGTCCTGGATCAGCGCAAGCGGCGCCTTGGGCACGCCCTCGGCGTCGAAGGCGCGCGGCAGCGTGCCCGGGAAGCGGGGCGAGTCCGACAGGTTCACCTGCGGCGAGGCGACGCGCGTGCCGAGCCGCCCCGCCAGGGCGCCGCGGCCCTCGACGTGCGCGAGTCCGTTGAAGGCGGCGGCGCCCAGCAGCTCGAGCAGCTCGCCGACCGCGTGCGGCTCGAGCACCGCGACGTGCTCGCCCGGCGGCAGCTCGGCCACCGCCCCGGAAGCGGTCGCCTTGCGCGCGGCGCGCTCGGCGAGCGCGCGAGCGTCGATCGCGCCGACGGCGGCGCCGGTCGCGGCGGCGTAGCCGCTGCGGCCGTCGGGCGCGATGCAGGCGACCTTCATGAAGGCGTCGGTCACCCGGTCGGACACGGCCACGCCACCCGTCGACGACACCGCGGTCTCCACCGCGGCGGCGGTGAAGACGCCGTGCGCCTCGACGCCCGCGGCGGCCGCGCCCCCGACCGCGTCGCGCCGGGCGGCGGCGCCCCGGGCGGCCTCGAGCGCGGCCGTGGCCGCGACGAACCCGGCGTGCGGCCGGGCCGGCGCCGGCGCCGGGAAGCC